>NZ_JAWLFS010000076.1:0-11951 GCF_041685465.1 Rhodosalinus sp.
CGGCTCTCGCTCGGCGACCTGGAGCGGCTCGCGCAGCGCGCCGAGGCGGCGCTCGACCGGCCGCTGCCGCTCGACGGGCCGGCGCGCGAGGCGCTGCTGGAGATGGCCGACGGCGACGGGCGCGCGGCGCTCAACCTGATCGAGCAGGTCATGGGCTGGCCGGTGGAGGAGCGCCTCGACGCGCGCCAGCTCTCCGAGCGGCTGGCGCGCCGCGCGGCGCAGTACGACAAGTCGGGCGATGCGCATTTCAACCTGATTTCGGCGCTGCACAAGTCGGTGCGCGGCTCGGATCCGGACGCCGCGCTCTACTGGTTCGCGCGGATGCTGGAGGGGGGCGAGGATCCCCGCTACCTCGCGCGGCGGATCACCCGCATGGCGGTCGAGGATATCGGCCTCGCCGACCCGCAGGCGCAGGCGATCTGCCTGCAGGGGTGGGAGACCTACGAACGCCTCGGCAGTCCCGAAGGCGAGCTCGCGCTGGCGCAGGCGCTCGTCTATCTCGCCCTCGCGCCGAAGTCGAACGCGGCCTATACCGCTTACAAGGCCGCGCGGAAGGCGGCGAAGGCGACCGGCTCGCTCGCGCCGCCGAAGCACATCCTGAACGCGCCGACGGCGCTCATGAAGGATCAGGGCTACGGTGCGGGCTACGCCTACGACCACGATGCGGAGGACGCCTTCTCCGGGCAGGACTACTTCCCCGAGGACATGGACCGCGCGCGCTTCTACGATCCGGTCGAGCGGGGCTTCGAGCGCGAGCTGCGCAAGCGGCTCGACTGGTTCACGCGCCGGCGCGCGGAGCAGCGCGGCGGATGAGGGCGGCGAATTTTCGTACGAAAATTCGCCGCCGCGACGGGAGGGGCAGAGAAAATTCTTCGTACGAAGAATTTTCGGCCGCGGCGGCGGCGCTTGACAGGCGCGGGGGCGCGCGCGACAGACCGGCCATGGCGGGAACCCTTCTCCAGGTTGCGCTCGGCGGTGCGGCCGGGGCGGTGGCACGGTATCTGACCGTGCTGGCCGCCGTGCGGCTTATGGGGCCGGGCTTTCCCTGGGGCACGCTCGTCGTCAATGTCGTCGGCGCTGTCCTGATCGGCGCGGTGGTCGCGGTCCTGGCACAGTTTTCCGCGACCCGGCTCGCGCCGCTTCTGGTGACGGGCTTCCTCGGCGGTTTCACCACCTTCTCGGCCTTTTCGCTTGACGCGCTGACGCTCTGGGATCGGGGCGAGGCGGCTCTGGCGGCGGCCTACGTCGTCGCCTCTGTCGTCCTCTCGCTCGCGGGCGTCGCCGCCGGCCTCGCCGCGGCGCGGAGCGTCCTGGCGTGAGCGTCGAGCATGTCACCATCGGGGCGGCCGAGGCCGAACAGCGGCTCGACCGCTGGCTGAAGCGCCGTTTCCCGCAGCTCACGCAGGGGCGCATCGAGAAGATGTGCCGCAAGGGCGAGCTCCGTGTCGACGGCGGCCGGGTGAAGCCTGCGACGCGCCTCGCCGAAGGGCAGAGCGTGCGCGTGCCGCCGCTCCCCGCCGCCGCGCCGCCGGCCCCGAAACCCGCCGGACCGAGCGCGCGGGACGCCGAGATGATCCGCGCCGCGGTGCTCTGGCGCGACGCGCACCTCCTGGTGCTGAACAAGCCGCCGGGCCTCGCCGTGCAGGGCGGCAGCGGGCAGACGCGCCACGTCGACGCGCTGTCGGAGGCGCTGCGCTTCGGCGCCGACGAGGCGCCGCGCCTCGTCCACCGGCTCGACCGGGACACCTCCGGGCTTCTTCTGATGGCGCGCAACCGGCGCGTGGCAGCCGCGCTCACCGCGGGCTTCCGCGCCAAGGAGACGCGCAAGATCTACTGGGCCGCGGTCGCCGGCGTGCCGAGCCCGGCGATGGGCACGATCCGCTACGGCCTCGTCAAGGCGGCGGGGCACGGCGCGCGCGGGGAGGGCGAGAAGATGCGCCTCGTCCATCCCGACGAGGTGGAGGGGACGCCCGGCGCCAAACGCGCGGTCACGGACTTCGCGGTGATCGAGGGGCTGGCGAAGCGCGCCGCCTGGATGGCGCTGGTGCCGGTGACGGGACGCACGCACCAGTTGCGGGCACATATGGCCGGGATCGGTCACCCGGTCGTGGGCGACGGCAAATACGGCGGACGCGGGCAGGAGAACCAGGGCGAGGGCTGGGGCGCGCAGCTCGGCGGGGAGGTGAGCCGCAAGCTCCATCTGCACGCGCGGTCCCTCGCGCTGACGCACCCGGTCACCGGCGCGCGCCTGTCCTTCACCGCGCCCTTGCCGGAGCACATGCGCCGCACCTGGGAGATGCTCGGCTGGCGCGAGGCCGACGCGCCGGAGGACCCCTTCGCGGAGGAGGGCGCATGAACGATCTCAGGCTCGTGGTCTTCGACGTGGACGGCACGCTCGTCGACAGTCAGGGCGACATCCTCGGCGCGATGGCGGCGGCCTTCGGGGGGCTGGACCTGCCGGTGCCGCCACGGGCGGCCGTGCTGGACATCGTCGGGCTCTCGCTCGACCATGCCATGGTGCGTCTTGCGCCCGATCTTTCGCACGCGACGCAGGCAGAGCTCGTGCGGCGCTACCGCGCGGCCTTCGCCGATCTGCGCACCCGGCGGGGCGCGGCCGAAAGCGCGCCGCTCTATCCCGGCGCGCGGGCGGCGCTGGCGCGGCTGGCGGCCGCGCCGGAGGTGCTGCTCGGCGTGGCCACCGGCAAGTCGCGCCGGGGCCTCGACGCGGTGCTGTCGGCGCATGGGCTCGCCCATCACTTCGTCACGCAGCAGGTCGCCGACCACCACCCCTCCAAGCCGCATCCGGCGATGCTTCAGGCGGCGCTCGCCGAGACCGGGGTGGCGCCGGAGCGGGCGGTCATGGTGGGCGACACGCGCTACGACATCGAGATGGCGCGAGCGGCCGGGGTTCGCTCGGTCGGCGTGCGCTGGGGCTATCAGGCCGAGACGGCGCTCGGCCGCGCGGACGTACAGGCGGTGCGCTTCGCCGAGCTGCCGGGGCTCATAGAGGCACTCTGGGAGGTCGCATGACGGAATGGGCGGCGCGGCGGTTCTGGACCGCCGCCGAGGCGGTGGAAACCGAGGGCGGGCATGGCGTGGCGCTCGACGGGCGGATGGTGCGCACGCCTGCGCGCGCGCCGCTCGTCCTTCCCTCGCGCCCGCTGGCCGAGGCGGTGGCGCGGGAATGGCAGGACCAGCCCGAGGTGATCGACCCGGCGGCGATGCCGCTTACGCGGGCGGCGAACACGGCGCTCGATCGCGTGGCGGCCGCGCGCGACTCCGTGATCGCGGCGCTGGCGGAGTACGGCGAGACGGATCTTCTCTGCTACCGCGCCGAGGCGCCCGCCGCCCTTGCCGCACGGCAGGCGGAGGGATGGGACCCGATTCTCGACTGGGCCGCGGATCACCTCGGGGCACGGCTCGTCTGCGCGACCGGGATCATCCACGTCGCCCAGCCCGCGGAGAGCCTGGCCGCGCTGCGCGCCGCGCTGGAGCCGCTCGGCGCCTTCGAGCTTACCGCGCTCGACGATCTGGTGACGCTTTCGGGGTCGCTCGTGCTCGGCCTTGCGGCGGAGCGGGGCGCAGAGGCGCCCGAACGGCTCTGGGCGCTCTCGCGCATCGACGAGACATGGCAGGCCGAGCAATGGGGCGAGGACGCCGAGGCCGCGGCACAGGCCTCGACACGGCGCGCGGCGTTTCTGCGGGCAGCGCGCTTCCTCGATCTCGCGCGGGAACGCGACGCCGCGTGAACGACGGTGCCGCCGGTTTCGGCGGGTTTCGCCGCGCGCGTCGCTGCGGCGATCCGTTTCAGAACGTCGAACTTGACCCGGTTGCCTGAATCCTTCCAAACTCGCGGTGCTTGGGCCCGGGGAGTGCCCGGATCAACGACAACCGACCAGGCCCGTCCGGGGGCGATCCCGGGCAACGACAGGGCGGACAATCAGGAAGAGGACAACATGCAGAAACGCGTATTTCTCGCTGCGGTGGCCGCCGCCGGCGTGACCGGAGGCGTCGCGAGCGCCGCGACGCTGGATGACGTTCAGGCGCGCGGCGAACTCAACTGCGGGGTCAACACCGGCCTCGTCGGCTTCGCGGCGCCTGACGCCGACGGTGAATGGGAGGGCTTCGACGTGGCGGTCTGCCGTGCCGTGGCCGCTGCGGTGCTCGGCGATCCCTCGGCTGTCGAATACGTTTCGCTGACGGGCAAGACGCGCTTCACCGCGCTCGCCTCGGGCGAGATCGACATGCTCTCGCGCAACACGACCCAGACCTTCACGCGGGACGTGGACCTCAATTTCGAGTTCACCGGCATCAACTACTACGACGGCCAGAGCTTCATGGTTCCGGCCGAGCTGGGCGTGTCCTCGGCGACCGAGCTCGACGGTGCGACCATCTGCATCCAGACCGGCACCACGACCGAGCTCAACCTCGCGGACTACTTCCGCTCGAACGACATGGACTATGAGCCGGTGCCGATCGAGACGAACGCCGAGGCGCAGCAGCAGTACCTCGCCGGGGCCTGCGACGTCTACACCACGGACGGGTCGGGCCTCGCCGCGACGCGGGCGGCCTTCGAGAACCCGGACGATCACGTGATCCTGCCCGAGATCATCTCCAAGGAGCCGCTTGGCCCGGTGGTGCGCCACGGCGACAACGAGTGGGGCGACATCGTTCGCTGGACGCTCTACGCGCTGATCGCGGCCGAAGAGCTCGGCGTGACCTCGACCAATATCGACGAGATGGCCGAAGGCACCGACAGTCCCGAGATCAACCGCCTGCTCGGCACCGAGGGCGACTTCGGCGAAGTCATGGGGCTCGAGCCCGACTGGGCCGTGAACGCGCTGAAGGCAGGTGGCAACTACGGCGAGATCTTCGCGCGCCACATCGGCGAGGACACGCCGGTCGGCCTCGCCCGCGGGCTCAATGCCCAGTGGACCGAGGGCGGACTTATGTACGCACCGCCGTTCCGGTAAGGCGACCGCCTCGAGGGAAGGGCGCCATGCGCGCCCTTCCCGCACCGACCATCCGCGACGACATCCCGTATCGAGAATGCACGGCGCGCCCGCCGGGCCCACAGCGTCTGTGCCGACAGGAAACCGACCATGACCTCAGTGACGGAGCCACAGCCGCCGCGCGAGTCGTTCCGCCTGTCGATGCTGCTGAACGACAAGCGGTATCGCTTCTACACCTTCCAGTTCGTCGCGCTCTTCCTGCTGATCGTGTTCATGGCCTATCTGGGCTGGAACCTCGTGCGCAATCTCGCGCTGCTGGGGCAGGACATCTCCTTCGGGTTTCTCGGGGCGCCGGCCGGCTACGACATCAACCAGCGGCTGATCCCCTACGAGAATTCGGACCCGCATCTGCGCGCATCCTTCGTCGGGGTGCTGAACACGCTGCTCGTCGCCTTCCTCGGGTGCATCACGGCGACGATCTTCGGCGTGCTCGCCGGTGTCCTCCGGCTTTCGAAGAACTGGCTGGTGGCCAAGCTGATGGCCGTCTACGTCGAGATCTTCCGCAACGTGCCGGTACTGATCTGGATCCTGATCATCTTCTTCGTGATGACGGCCGCGCTGCCGCCCCCCTCGGCCTTTCGCGGGGACGATCCCGCCTCCAGCATGCTGTTCGACGCCTTCGCCTTCACCAACCGCGGCGTCTATGTCCCGAAGCCGCTGTGGGGCGCGGGGTCGGGCGTGGTCGTCGCCGTCTTCCTCGCCTCCATCGCGGGGGCGATCTACTACCGGCGCTACGCGACGAAACTCCTTTACGCGACCGGTCGGCTGCTGCCGATGGTCTGGCCGACGCTGGCGATCCTGATCCTGCCGACGCTGGCGGCCTACGCCCTGCTCGGCGGGCCGATCACGCTGGAATATCCGCAGCTGCGCGGCTTCAACTTTCAGGACGGCATCCAGGTGCGCGGGTCGCTCATCGCGCTCTGGTTCGCGCTGGCGATCTACACCGGCGCCTTCATCGCCGAGAACGTGCGCGCGGGCATCCTTTCCGTGAGCCACGGGCAGACGGAGGCCGCCGCCGCGCTCGGGCTGCGCCCCCGGCGCGTCATGAGCCTCGTGATCCTGCCGCAGGCGCTGCGCGTGGTGATCCCGCCGGTGATCTCGCAGTATCTCAACCTCACCAAGAACAGCTCGCTCGCCATCGCGGTGGGCTACATGGACGTCACCGGCACGCTCGGCGGCATCACGCTGAACCAGACGGGCCGGGCGATCGAGTCCGTGCTGCTCCTGATGCTGTTCTACCTCATCATCTCGCTGTCGATCTCGGCGGTGATGAACCTCTACAACAACGCCGTGAAGCTGAAGGAGCGCTGACATGCCCGCGCCGCAGGAGCCCTCCCGATGAGCGATACCCACGCCGAGGCTGCGCAGCTCGCCTTCGTGCGGCGTGAGCCGATCCCGCCCGCGCCGCCACCGGTGGCAGAGGCGGGACTCGTCAAGTGGCTGCGCGAGAACCTGTTTTCATCGGTGCCCAACGGGATCCTGACGCTCGTCTCGCTCTGGGCGATCTGGTGGCTGCTGTCTGCCACGATGCCCTGGATCTTCAACGGCGTGTGGAACGCCGGCAGCCTGCGCGAGTGCCGCGAGATCCTCGACGGCACGACCGGCGCCTGCTGGGCGGTGATCCGCGACCGCTGGACGCAGCTGGTCTTCGGCGTGCGCTACCCGGAGGAGGCCTACTGGCGCCCCGCGACCGCCTTCGTGCTGCTTTTCGTCGCGCTCGCGCCGGTGCTCTTCCCGAAGGCGCCGCGCAGCCTTCTGCCCTTCACCGCGGTCTATCCCTTCCTGGCCTATTTCCTCGTCTGGGGCGGCTCGGTCTGGGTGCCGGTCATGGCGGCGGGCGGCTTCGTCGTCGGCTACCTCGTCTTTCAGCGCCTCGTCGCGCAGAGCTTCGCGATGGGCTTCTTCGGGGCCGTCCTCGCCGCGCTGCTGTTCTGGTGGCTGTCCGGTTTCGTGACGCCGACGCTGACCGCCGTCGCCCCGGTCACGCTCCAGCCTGTGGCGTCGCGCGACATGGGCGGCTTCATGCTGAACCTGATCCTCGGGACGGTCTGTGTCTCGCTGTCGCTGCCCATCGGGATCGCGCTGGCCCTCGGGCGTCAGTCCGGGATGCCGATCGTCAAGTGGATCTGCATCGTCTTCATCGAGTTCATCCGCGGCGTGCCGCTGATCACGCTTCTCTTCGTGGCGAACGTGGTGCTTGGCTACTTCCTGCCGCCCGAATCCTCCTTCGACCTGATCCTGCGGGTGATCATCATGATCACCATGTTCGCCTCGGCCTATATCGCCGAGGTGGTGCGCGGCGGTCTCGCGGCGCTGCCCAAGGGACAGTACGAGGCCGCCTCGGCGCTGGGCCTCGACTATCCGCAGGCGATGCGGCTCATCATCCTGCCGCAGGCGCTGAAGATCTCGATTCCCGGGATCGTCAACGTGGCCGTCGGCCTCTTCAAGGACACGACGCTCGTCTCGGTGATCGCGATGTTCGACCTCGTGGGCATGATCCGCGGGCCGATCCTCGCCTCGACCGACTGGAACGGCGTCTACTGGGAGCTCTTCGGCTTCGCCGCGGCGCTCTTCTTCGTCGTCTGCTACGGCATCTCGCAGTATTCGCAATGGCTGGAGCGTCAGCTTCAGACCGAGCGTCGATAAGGAAAGGCCAGACAATGGTGGACGTTCCCCAGCCCGAAACCGACACCCTGACGCAGGTGGACCGGAGCCGCATGGCGGTCTCCGACGAGGTGGCGATCGAGATCGCGGAGATGAACAAGTGGTTCGGTCAGTTCCACGTGCTGCGCGACATCGACCTCACGGTCTACCGCGGCGAGCGAATCGTGATCTGCGGCCCGTCGGGCTCCGGCAAGTCGACGCTGATCCGCTGCATCAACGCGCTGGAAGAGCATCAGCGCGGCCGCATCGTGGTGGACGGGACGGAACTCTCGTCGAACGTCAGGAACATCGACACCATCCGCTCGGACGTCGGGATGGTCTTCCAGCACTTCAACCTGTTCCCGCATCTGACCATCCTCGAGAACTGCACGCTCGCGCCGATCTGGGTTCGCAAGACCCCCAAGAAGGAGGCGGACGAGACGGCGATGCACTTCCTGACGAAGGTCAAGATCCCCGAGCAGGCCGACAAGTATCCCGGTCAGCTCTCGGGCGGGCAGCAGCAGCGCGTGGCGATCGCGCGCTCGCTCTGCATGCGGCCCAAGATCATGCTTTTCGACGAGCCGACCTCGGCGCTCGACCCGGAGATGATCAAGGAGGTGCTCGACACCATGATCGAGCTCGCCGAGGAGGGCATGACCATGCTGGTGGTCACGCACGAGATGGGCTTCGCCCGGCAGGTGGCGAACCGCGTGATCTTCATGGACCAGGGCCAGATCGTGGAGCAGAACGAGCCCGAGGCCTTCTTCGGTAACCCGCAGAACGAGCGCACGAAGCTCTTCCTGAGCCAGATCCTAGGCCACTGAGCGGGGGCGCTCCTCTGCCCTGACGGGCGTCCTCGCGCGCGAAGAGCGCGTTACTCGAGTTCGCGCGGGATGACGAAATCCAACGCGCGGGCCATGCCGAAATCGGCGTCCCGCCAGTTGTCGATGGCGAACTCGGCGACGAGCGTCGCGGCGGTCGGGTAGTCGTGAAAGCGCGGATGCGCGGGCGGCGTCGCCACGATCCAGCCCGCGAAATCGCCGATGCCGGGGTTGTGCCCGATAAGCGCCACGGTCTCCGCCGACGCGGCCCGCAAAACCTCCAGGATGTCCGGCGCCTCGGCGTGGTAGAGAAGCCGCGTGTAGCTCGCCGGCGCGTCGATCCCGAGCCCATCGAAGGTCTCGCGCGTGCGCGCCGCGTCGGAGCAGATCACCTCTCCCGGCAGGTAGCCCGCCTCCTGCAGCCACGCGCCGATCAGCGGCGCGGAGCGGCGCCCTCGTGCATTGAGCGGGCGCGCGTGATCCTCGAGCGCCGCGCTCCAGTCCGATTTCGCGTGCCGGATGAGGATCAGGCGGCGCATCTCATCCTCCCATACGGTGTGCCGGGCGGATCAGCGTGCCCGCGCCGTGCTCGGTGTAGAGTTCCAGCAGGCAGGCGTTCGGTGCGCGCCCGTCGAGGATGACGACGCCGCGCACGCCGCCCTCGATCGCGGCGAGCGCCGTCTCGGTCTTGGGGATCATGCCGCCGGCGATCACCCCGGCCTCGGTCATCTCGCGAATCGTCTCGGCCGAAAGCTGCTCTTCGACCGTGCCGGCGGCGTTCTTCACCCCAGCCACATCCGTCAGCAGCAACAGCCGGTCTGCCCTGAGGGCCGCGGCGATGGCGCCCGCGGCCGTGTCGCCGTTGACGTTGAAGGTCTCGCCGTCGCGCCCTGCGCCGATGGGGGCGATCACCGGAACGATGCCCTTGTCGAAAAGGTCGCGCAGCAGATCGGCGTTCACCTCTGCCGGCGTGCCCACGAAGCCGAGCGCCGGGTCGGTCTGATCGCAGGTCATCAGGCCCGCGTCCTTGCCCGAGAGGCCCACGGCGCGCCCGCCCTGCGCGCCGATGGCGTGCACGATTCGCTTGTTGAGGCGGCCGGAGAGCACCATCTCGACCACCTCGATGGTCTCGGCGTCGGTCACGCGTTTGCCGTCCACGAACTCCGAGACGACCCCGAGGCGATCCAGCATGGCGTTGATCATCGGTCCGCCGCCGTGGACGACGACCGGGTTCACGCCGACCATCCGCATCAGCACCACGTCGCGGGCGAATTCCTCCATCGCCGTGTCGTCGCCCATGGCGTTGCCGCCGAGCTTGATGACCACGACGGCACCGTCGTAACGCTGCAGATAGGGCAGCGCCTGGCTGAGCGTGCGGGCGGTGGCGATCCAGTCGCGGGCGCTGGCTTTCGGCATCGGGGTCCCTCCTCGCGCCGGGTTATCTCCGCCGGGGGCGCCGGGCGCAAGGCGGTGCCTGCGGCCTTTTCCGCCTCAGGCGAGAGCTGCCACGATCGCGCGCAGCGTGGCGATCCCCGCACCGGTTTCGGACGAGGTGAGCACGATCTCGGGAAAGGCCGCGGGATGTGCTGCGAGCGCGCCGCGCACCTGGTCGAGGATGCGCTCCCGGTCCTGAGCCTTCACCTTGTCGGCCTTGGTCAGCACCACCTGAAAGGTGACGGCGGCCTGATCGAGAAGCCTCATGATCTCCTCGTCCACGGGCTTCACGCCGTGGCGCGCGTCGATCAGCACGAAGGCCCGGCGCAGGTTCGACCGCCCGGCGAGATAGGCCTTGAGCAGCCGCTGCCACCGGTCGACCACCGCCAGCGGTGCCTTGGCGTAGCCGTAGCCCGGCAGGTCCACGAGGTAATGACTGTCGCCGAGCGCGAAGAAATTGATCTCCTGCGTGCGCCCCGGCGTGTTGGAGGTCCGCGCGAGCGCCTTGCGCCCCGCGAGCGCGTTGATCAGCGTCGACTTGCCCACGTTCGAGCGCCCGGCGAAGCAGACCTCGGGCCGGTCCGCGGGCGGCAACCCGTCCATCGCCACGACGCCCTTCATGAAATCCACCGGCCCCGCGAAGAGCTTGCGCCCGGCCTCCTCGGCCGCCGGATCGGGCGGCTCGGCGAGCGGGAAGGGCAGGGCGCTCATGCCGGCGTCACCGTGTCGCCCAGCGCGATCGCGCCGCCCTCGACGACCTCGGCGTAGACGGCGAAATCCTCGTGCCCCCATTCACGCAGCAGTGCGAGCGTGTCCACGTCCACGCGCCCCGTTTCCGGGTTCGCCATCGTCGCGCGGCAGCGCCCGGTGCGCTCCACCACGCGGAGACGCGTGGCGCCCACGCGGATCTCGCGGCCGACGAGGTCGAACTCCTCCCACGGGGCGAGGCCCTCGACCCAGAGGTTGCCGCGCCAGCGGTGGGGCGAGAGCGGCCGCCCGAGGCGCTGCTCCACCGCGCGGTGGGAGGCGTGGTTGCAGATCGAGAGGGAGGGGTAATCGGTATCGGTCATGCCGCGCCCCGGCACGCGGACGAGCCGCGCGGGCGCCGCGCGGCCCTCGGGCATCAGCGGGCGCACCCAGTCGAGGAAGGCGTCCGCGTCGTGATCGGGGCGGAAGGTCAGCGCGGGCCGCTCGGGATGGGTCAGCGTGACCGCCTCCGTCGCCGGGTCGAGCGCCGCGGTGATCGCCATCAGCGCCGGCGCCCGGGCCCCGCGGGTGAACTCCGAACAGGGCGCCCAGGCGCTGCCGTCGGCCGCCGCCCCTTCGCGCGCGACGGCCCAGGCGCGGTCCCAGGGCAGCGTCGCGCCGAGCGCGAGGTCGACCTGCTCCAACGCCTCGCGGCCGTGAGCCTTGATCGGGTGGCGCCAGATCCCGGTCAGCCGGGCGGTCATTTCTCCTCGGTCCGGGCCTTGCGTCGGAAGCTCGACAGGATGTTGCCGAGCAGGTCGGGCTTGTAGCCCTGGCTGCGCATGATCGCGTACTGCTGCGAGAAGGTGATCATGTTGTTCGCGATCCAGTAGAGCACGAGGCCGGAGGCGAAGCTGCCCAGCATGAACATGAAGACCCAGGGCATCCAGGCGAAGATCATCTGCTGCGTCGGATCCGTGGGCGCCGGGTTCAGCTTCTGCTGCAGCCACATCGACACGCCGAGCACGATCGGCAGGATGCCGATGAAGACCAGCGCGATGATCGAGTCGGGCGGCGGCGCGTCCCAGGGCATGAGCCCGAAGAGGTTCATGATCGAGGTCGGATCGGGCGCGGAGAGGTCGTTGAACGGCCCGAACCACGGTGCGTGGCGCAGCTCGATCGTGACGAAGATCACCTTGTAGAGCGAGAAGAAGATCGGGATCTGCAGGAGGATCGGCAGGCAGCCGGAGGCCGGGTTCACCTTCTCCTTCTTGTAGAGCTCCATCATCTCCTGCTGGAGCTTCTGGCGGTCGTCGCCCGCGCGCTCCTTGATCTTCTCCATCTCGGGCTGAAG
>NZ_JAWLFS010000077.1:0-11853 GCF_041685465.1 Rhodosalinus sp.
TGGAGCGCCGAGAAGGCCGAGCGCGCGCCCGCCGCGGCTGCCGTCACCTCGCCGTCGATCAGCGCCGTGTCGCAGGCGAGCGCGTCGAAGGCCCCGTCGAGCGCGGCGAACCGCTCGGTCCAGTCCTGCCCGGACCGGCTGTAGAGCGTCGCGCCGCCCGTCCCCAGCGCAACGAGCGCGCGGTAGCCGTCGAACTTCGTCTCGTGCCACCAGTCGTCTCCCTCGGGCGCGGCATCGACGAGCGTGGCGAGCTGCGGCGCGCGGAACGCCGGCGCCGCGCCCCTGCGCCGCTCGGGGCCGCCGTGCGGCGGTGCCCCGTCGGCGATCTCCTCCATGCTGCGCCCGCTGCGCACGGAGGTCGTGTTCTCCTCGGTCAGCGTGTCGGCGCCGCCGGTGAAATTGTCCTTCTCCTTGATCAGGAGCCAGTCCTCCTGCCCGTCGTCGTCCCGCATCCGGATGAGCACCCAGTCGCCGCGCATCCGGCGGCCGTCGAGGGTCATCTTGATCTCGCCCGCCTCGAGGCCCTCGGCCACGTCGCAGCGCGGCTCCCATGGGCCCTCGTCCCAGAGCATGACCGTGCCCGCGCCGTAGTCGCCCTCGGGGATCGTGCCCTCGAACTCGGCATAGGCGAGCGGATGATCCTCGGTCCGCACGGCGAGGCGGCGTTCGGACGGGTCGCGGCTCGGCCCCTTCGTCACGGCCCAGCTCAGGAGGACGCCCTGCCACTCGACGCGGACATCGTAGTGCAGGCTGGAGGCGTCGTGCTTCTGCACGACGAAGCGGCGCGCGCCGTCGCTGCGCCTACCCGGCAGCGCGGCCGGCTCGGCGCTCGCGTCCTGCCGCCGCGCCGCGTAGGCGTCGAGGCGCCGCCGCCGCGGCGGGCCATTCTCCGTCCTGGACATCGCCGACCTCCTGCCGCCCTGCCCGCCAGCCTGACAGAGCCCCGGCGCCGCGTCGCGCATCGTGACGGGGAACCGCCGCGGGGCATGGCGGGTTCCCTGCCCCGGACCGCCCCGGATCGCCGGAGACCCCGATGGACGACACGCCGCAGGATCGCCGCGCATCACCGCGCGCCGCAATGTCCGGCGACACGGCACGGGTGCGCACCGCGCTCCTCGCCGGTATCCTGATCCTGCTCGCGGGCTGGGCGCTGCGCGCGACGGCCGTCGTCGTGGTGCCCCTCGTCAGCGCGCTTTTCATCGCCGTCACGCTCGCGCCGCTCGACCGGGCGGTCGCGGCGCGGCTGCCGCGCTGGCTCGCCTGGATCGGGCGGGTGGTGGTCGTGGGCCTCCTGTTGCTCGCACTCGCGATGTTCTTCGCCGGGCTCGTCTACGCGGCGCAGCAGGTGGTGGCGGAGATGCCCGCGGTCTCGCGCGGGCTGTCCGACATCCTGCCCGCGGGAGTGTCGAGCCTCGACGCGCTCGAACGCTCGCTCGCGGGCGACGGCACGCCACGCCCCGAGGATCTCGCCCCCGAGGTGGCCGCGCCGGGCGCGCTGCGCGACCTTCTGGAGCAGGTGGGCTCGGTCGCCGGCGGCTGGGTCGTCGAGGCGGCGACCGCGCTCGCACAGCGCATCGCGGGCGCCGTCGGCAGCTTCGTCGCGGCGACGATCATCGTCGTCTTCATCGTGCTTCTCTCGCTCGGCGAGGGGGCGCTCTGGCGGCGCAAGCTCGCCGCGCTCTGGCCCGAGGCCGCCGCCCCGGACGGCGCGCGGCACGGCTGGCTGTCGGCGATCGAGACGCTTTCGGGCAAGCTCCGGCGGTTCCTGCTGATGCGGCTGGCGATGGGCGCGCTTTCGGCCGCTCTCTATGTGCTCTGGCTCTGGCTCTTCGACGTGAAGCTCCTGACCGTCTGGGCGCTGCTGACGCTGCTCCTGAGCTTCGTGCCCAACCTCGGCTCGGTGATCTCGGGGGTGCTGCCGACGCTTTACGTCTTCGTCACGCACGACCCGCAGACGGCCGTCGCGATCGGCGCGGGGCTCTTCGTGATCGAGCAGGTGGTGGGCAACTTCGTCGATCCGCGGCTCCAGGGCCGGCAAGTGGCGCTCTCGCCGCTCGTCGTGCTGACGGCGATCCTCGTCTGGGGCTGGATCTGGGGCGTGGCGGGGGCGCTGCTGGCCGTGCCGATGACGCTCGCCATCATGGTGATCTGCGCGCAGTGGCCGGCGCTGCGCCCGCTCGCGCTGATGCTCTCGGACCAGCCGGACGAGCGGCGGCTGATGGCGGCGCTCGCGCACTGAGCGCGGCCCTCAGAAGAGCAGCCGCAGCCCCAGGAGAAGTGCCGCCCCGATCAGCGTGATCAGCACGACCCGGCGCCAGCCGTCGCGGTCGCGCGCCGCGCGCCGCTCGGGCAGGACGCGCGGCTTGCCCTGCGCCCCGGCATCGCCCGGCCCGGCGCGTACGTCGGCCGGATCGTGGTCCGCGGATTGCGCCGGATCGGGCGGTGGCGTGTCGCCCCCGCCGCGCGGGCGGGCGTCCCCCGCCTCGCCGTCGGTCTCGATGGGCGCGGCGGCCGGCTCCTCCGCGCGGCGCCGGCGGTGCGGATCGATCAGGCGGCGCCGCGTCTCGGGCGGATGCGTGCGGGCCTCGGGGGCCTCGGGGCGGGAACTGTCGGCGGTCACGTGACACTCCTCTGACAGGCGACGGGCGCGCCGCCGGCGCGCCCCGGTCTCTCAACGCGCCGCCCGGCGTCTGCGTTTCCCCGGATGCGGAACGCGCGTGCCGGGCGCGCCGTTGCCCCTGCGTTCCCAAGGAGCCGCGCGCCCATGTCCGAGACCCAAGACCGCGCCGAGGCCGCAGGGCCGCCACATGCCCCGCTCGGGCCCCGCGAGCAGGAGGAAATCGAGAGCAAGACGCCGATTTCCCCGCCCGCGGTCTTCGAGGTGATCCGTCGCGCGGGCCGTCGCGAGATGATGCGCCCGGCAAGCGCGCTGCTCGCCGCGGGGCTCGTGGCGGGGGTCGCGCTCGGTTTCTCGCTGCTGACGGAGGCGCTTCTGCGCGCGCATCTGCCGCAGGCGGACTGGCGCCCGCTGGTGGAGAACCTCGGCTACACGGTGGGCTTCGTGATCGTCATCGAGGGGCGGCTTCAGCTCTTCACCGAGAACACGATCACCGCCGTGATGCCGGTGCTGGAGGCGCGCCTGCCACGCGCGGCGATCCGGCTTCTGCGGCTCTGGGCGCTGGTTCTCACGGCCAATCTGGTGGGCGCGGCGGCCTTCGGCACCGCGCTCTGGGCCTCGCGGGCCTACGACCCGGCCCTCTGGCAGGCCGCCGAGCAGATCGCGCGCCACGCCATGAGCTTCGGCGCGACCGAGACCCTCTTCCGCGGCGTCGGCGCGGGCTGGCTGATCGCGGCGCTGGTGTGGACGATGTCCACGACCGAGCACGGGCATCTCGCGCTGATCGTGATCTTCACCTACGTCATCGCGCTCGCCGGGTTCACCCACGTAGTGGCCGGCACGGTGGAGGCGACGGCGGTGGTTCTCGCCGGTCACATGGGGCCGTGGGCGGCCCTCACGGGGAGCGTGCTGCCCACGCTCGCGGGCAACATCCTCGGCGGCACGGTGCTCTTCGCGCTGCTCGCCTGGGCGCAGATCCGCGCCGAGCTTCACCGCCAGCGCACCGGCGAGGGCTGAGGGCCACGAAAAACTGGGGGCCACGGGCGCCCCGAAGTCTCGCCGTTCAACGGACGGAAGGTCATGGATGACCTCGGTCTGGCGGCGCTCGTCCGTCATCTGCGCGGTCATCCACGGAACGATGTCGGTGGCGCCGAGCACCTCCCGCAAGAGAACGCGCGGGGATCACCACTCAGCCGTTCAGACCGCGTCTCGATGGTCAAAGACCGGTTGAAACGGGCCACGGCCGATCGTGCCGTTTCACCCATGCGTGCGTCCGTGGCTGCCGACGGGGTGTTCCTCAAAACATTGAGTCTAAATCGTTTTCAGGCAAACACAGCCTCCCGGTGGTGAATTGGATGACCGATCCGGGATCAACCGCCACCCTTGAAACTTGAGATCACGCCGCGCCATTTCGTCGCTCTCCCAAGCAACTCGCGGGATCGCCCGCGTGCCAAAGATCCACGAAGGTCCGGGAGACCGCGCTATGGAACGGAAGGGAAGGCGCCCGCGCATCAGGCCGGATTGGGCTTTCGCCGATCAAGGCCATAGCTGCGCCGAGGAGAATTCCGCCGCCCATCAGGGCAACGCCATCGAGGCGGCAGGGAGTCGACAGCGGCAGCTCCATAGGCTGAGAACAGGCAATGACCGGCACGCAAGCCAGCGCCCGCACAGCGGCGCGTCTCTCGGAGCGGACCGCGCGCCGCGTGCCGGCACGGCGCAGGCTCAATCGTCAGGCACGCGAACAGCGGACGCCGGACAGGTCGTCCCGCGACACCTCGACGCGAGCGACACCCGGCCCCACGCGGCCGGCCGACGTGATAATTTCAGAAGCGCGCTGCCCGAATCAACGACATGCCATCCTTCGAGCGATGCCCTAATTTGCGTGACACGACCCCTGATCAGGCCGCGTCCCGCAGAAAAGGGCATGTCTCCAAGCTCAGATGTCTCCGGCGAACCGGTCCGGTTCCGGTGATTTCCGGGTGTTGGGCGCGGTCGCCTTCGGAAACGGCGTCTGCGCGGCCCCGGCGAGGATCCCGCGACAGTCCGACGTGATGTGCCTCCCCGTCGACGTCATCGCCATCCGCACGGCCGCGCCCCGGTTCTGCGGGACGCTGAGGCCCGGCACGCCGCCCTCACGGCGCGGATCATACCCGGGACCGCTGCCGCCCGACCTTGCAAGGCGGTCCAGACCGAGCCTTTCCGGGACAGGCTTCGGAGCGGCCGGGCAACGGCGCGCGCCCGACCAGACACGACGCGGCTGCACGCGACCGGCGACGGGCTGCATGACGACGGGCGGGATGGCGACTGCGCGGAGGGCCTGTAAGCCGGATCCTGTCCGGGGGCGCGCACGCCCCCTGGATGGCCATTCGTCTGGGCGCCGGATCGCTCCGGCGCTCACGCTGCCAACCCGGACCTCTCGGGCGGGAGCGGCCCTGCGGAGGGGTGCTCCGCACGAGGTCCCTATTCGGCATTGCTCCCGGTGGGGCTTGCCGTGCGGCTCCCGTCGCCGGGAGCCCGGTGGGCTCTTACCCCACCGTTTCACCCTGACCCGCGCGCGGCGCGGGCGGTCTGTTTTCTGCGGCGCTTTCCGTCGGATTTCTCCGCCCGGGCGTTACCCGGCACCGTCGCTCCCTGGAGTCCGGACTTTCCTCGGCGTCAGCGACGCCGCGACCATCCGGCCCTCCGCGCATGCCGGATATGGACGCCGGGGCGCCCCCGGTCAATGCCGGGCCCAAGATCCTTGCAAGGATCTTGGAAGCGCCTTGCCAAGGCGCTTCGCCGGCGTCACCGCCCGGGCGCAGGCCAGCGCGCGGCGAGGCCCGCGACGAGGGCGCGATCCGCGGCCGCGACCGGTCCCGCGCCCCAGGGCCGCAGGCGCAGCCGGGCCGCGGCCAGCACCGCCGCCACCGGATCCGCCGCCTCGTCGGGCGCGCGCCAGCCCGCCCGCGCGGCGTCCTGCATGAACTCCCCCGGCGGCGCCGGCTCCGGCCACACCGCGAGACCCGCCCGCGCCAGTCCCCGCCAATCGAAGCGCGGCCCCGGATCCCGCTTGCGCCCGACGGCCGTGTCCGAGTGCCCGATCACGCCCGCGGGCCCGATCTCCCAGCGCGCCATGATGCCCCGCAGGAGCCGCTCCAAGGCATGCATCTGCGACGCCGGAAAGGGATGATCGCCCCGGTTCTGCAACTCGATCCCGACCGAGGCGGAGTTCACGTCCGCAATTCCGCCCCAGGCGCCGGCGCCGGCATGCCACGCGCGGCGCACCTCCTCCACAAGGTGCCAGACCGCCCCGTCGGTGTCGATCAGGTAATGCGCGGAGACCTCGGCCGCAGGATCGCAGAGCCGGTCCAGCGCGGCCGCCGCGCTCTCCATGGCCGTGTAATGCAGAACGATCAGCCGCGGCCGGTCGCCGCCGCGGCGCGGCCCGTGGTTGGGCGAGGCGCACCGGAGCGGACGCTCGGGCGTGCCCGCGCTCAGGGTCTCACCGCCTGGCGGAAGGGCTCCGGGCTCCAGCCGCAGACGTACCCGTCCCCGTCGGGGTCGAGGCCGAGCCGATCGCGCTCCGGCCCGCCCTCGGCGAGGAAGGCGGCCTGCGCGCGGTCGGGCGTGGGGTAGCCGGCGCAGTTGCGTTCCGCGCGCGCCGCGCTGCTGAAGGGCGAGCGGCGGTAGACCTGCCGCCCCGGGGGATGGTCGGTGGCGAGCGCGAACTCCACCGTGGTCATCCCGCTGCGCTCACCGCGTTCCGGAAGCGGCGTCGGCGTCACCAGCTGGTACTGCGCGCGCGCCTGCGCGAGCCGCGCGGCATCGCTCTCGATGCCACGCTCCTCGGAGACGGCGCCGAAATCCTGCTCGTTCGAGAGCCCGGAGGCATCGGTCTCGGGCGACGCCGGGCTGGCCGCATCCGCACGGGACGACGCGCCGCCGGCGCCCGGCGGCTCGGCAGACCCGGTCGGCCTCTCGCTCTCCGGGTCCTCGAGCGCCGCCCGCGCCCGCGCGAGTGCATCGGTTTCGCCCTGCATGCTCCCGGCGATCGTCGGAAGCGGCCCTTCGGAGCCCGCCGCCGGTGCCGGCGCCGCCGAGCCGGCAAGGTCCGCATCGCGGGCGGCCTGCCCGGCCTGGAACTCGGTGTAGTCGCTGAAGCCCGGCCCGCTCTCGGGCACCGGCGGCGAACAGGCCACAAGCCCGAGGCAGGCCGCCGCGATCCCGAGTGCGCGCAGTGTCATACCCTTCGACCCTTTCAAGGACGGCCTTCGCCGCCGCCTACCACCATTTCGCGGGCTTCGCCACGAAGCCCGCAGCACGTTCCAGCACCTCGGCCACGTCGAGAAGCGCTCCCTCCTCCCACGGGCGGCCGACAAGCTGCAGCCCGAGGGGCAGACCCTGCCGGTCGAGCCCCGCAGGGACGGAAACGCCCGGCAGCCCGGCGAGGTTCACCGGCACTGTGAAGACATCGTTGAGATACATCTCGACGGGGTCCGCCTGCCCCTTCTCGCCGAGGCCGAAGGCCGCCGAGGGCGTCGCCGGCGTCAGGATCGCGTCGACGCCCTGATCGAAGACCTGCTCGAAGTCGCGCCTGATGAGCGTGCGCACCTTGCGCGCGCGGTTGTAGTAGGCATCGTAGAAGCCCGCCGAGAGGACGTAGGTCCCCACCATCACGCGCCGCTTGACCTCTGCCCCGAAGCCCGCGGCGCGGGTCTTCTCGTACATCTCCACGATGCCGTCACCCTGCGCGAGCGGCGCGCGGTAGCCGTAGCGCACCCCGTCGTAGCGCGCGAGGTTCGAGGACGCCTCCGCCGGCGCGATCACGTAGTAGGCCGGAAGGGCATACTTCGTGTGCGGCAGCGAGATATCCAAGATCTCCGCGCCCGCGTCGCGCAGCATCTCCGCGCCCCTGTCCCAGAGCGCGAGGATCTCCTCCGGCGTGCCCTCCAGCCGGTACTCGCGCGGGATGCCGATGCGCTTGCCGCGGATGTCGCCCGTGAGCATCTCCTCGAAATCCGGCACCGGCAGGTCGGCGGAGGTCGAATCCTTCGGGTCGTGCCCGGCCATCGCACCCAGCATGATCGCCGCGTCGCGCACCGTCTTGGTCATCGGCCCCGCCTGATCGAGCGACGAGGCGAAGGCCACGATCCCCCAGCGCGAGCAGCGCCCGTAGGTGGGCTTCAGCCCGACGATCCCGGTGAAGGCCGCCGGCTGGCGGATCGAGCCGCCGGTGTCCGTGCCCGTCGCCGCGAGGCAGAGATCGGCCGCCACCGCCGCCGCCGAGCCCCCCGAGGAGCCGCCGGGCGTGAGGCTCCGGTCGTCCACCTTCCACGGGTTGACGGCCGGGCCGTAAACGCTCGTCTCGTTCGACGAGCCCATCGCGAACTCGTCCATGTTGAGCTTGCCGAGCATCACCGCCCCCGCGTCGCGGAGCTGCGCGCTCACCGTGCTCTCGTAGGCGGGGCGGAAGCCTTCCAGGATGCGCGACGCCGCCTGGCTCGCGACGCCTTCCGTGCAGAAGAGATCCTTGATCCCGACGGGGATGCCGCACAGCGCACCCGCGTCCCCGGCGGCGCGCGTCGCATCGGCCGCGCGCGCCCGCTCCAGCGCAAGCTCCGGCGTGGCATGCGCGAAGGCGCCGAGCGCGCCCGCGCCCTCCACCGCCGCGAGGCAGGCCTCGGTCAGCGCGACGCTCGTGGTCTCGCCCGCGTCGAGCGCGTCGCGCGCCGCCGCGATCGTCAGGGAGGGGAGCTCGCTCATTCCACCACCTTCGGCACCGCGAAGAAGCCCTCGCGCGCGTCCGGCGCGTTGGCGAGCACCTTGTCGGGCATGCCGCCGTCGGTCACCCGGTCGTCGCGGCGCTTCAGCCGCATCGGCGTGACGCTCACCATCGGCTCCACGCCGTCCACGTCCACCTCTGTCAGCTGCTCGACGAAGCCGAGGATGCGGTTGAACTCCTCGGCGAGCGCCGGGAGCTCCTCCTCCTCGACGCGGATCCGCGCGAGATGCGCGACATGCGCCGCGGTGCGGGTGTCGATCGACATGGGCTCAAGCCTCCTTGCCTTGGGGCGCTGTCGATCTAGCGCCCCCGTCCGTCGCCCGCAACCATGTGCCGGCGGTAGACCTCGATCATCCAGCCGAGCATCGCGCCGTTGAGCACATGCCACATGAAATGCGTGCCGAGAGGCACCGCGCCGCAGAGCGGCGCGTCGAGCGTGCGGAACGTCAGCGAGGCGATCAGCAGCCCCGCCCCGATCGCGAGCCCCCGCGCGACCCGCGGCAGCCGCCGCCGGAGCGCCGCCGCGTAGATCAGGATCAGGAGCGGCACCGGCGCGTAGCCCGCCGAACTCCCGAGCCCTGGGATCATCTGGAAGAGCGGCACGGTCGCCGCCGCATAGGGAAAGAAGGCCGCGACGCCGAGGCCCGACCAGAGCCGCGAGAGCCCCCAGTAATGCCGGTTCGCGGCGTAGATGTAGATCAGGATGAAGAGCAGGATCGGCAGAACGTCGAGCAGCGCCGACCAGACCTGCGCATGGGTGTGAAAGAGGTAGCTCCCCACCCCGATCGCCGCGAGCACCCAGACGAGCGCCATGGCGAGCGGCAGGCCCTCGCCCCGCACCCGCCGCCACATCACGAAAGCCGCGATCAGGAAGGCCGCGTTGGTCACGGCGTTGACCGGCTCGGCCCAGTAGCCCGCGTCGAGCCGCTCGCAATAGCTGTCGATCCGCCGCGTCCAGTCCATGCACCCTCCCCCGTCGGGACGACATCTAGGCGCCCCTGCGCCCCGATCCAGCGCCCATCATCCTGGTCCAAATACTCCGGGGGTGCGGGGGCAGCGTCCCCGCCGCACTGGAAACCCTGCGGCCGTCAGGCCGCGCCGCTTTCCCCGGCTGGCCCGTGGCGCGCGGGCTGGCCCGCGGCGCGCACGATGCTAGGCTCGCGCATGCAACCCAAGCGAGGAGGACGCTCATGAAACTCACCTGGCTCGGCCACGCCGGCTTCCGCATCGAGATCGGCGACCAGGTCCTGCTGGTGGACCCCTGGGTCACCGGCAACCCGATGTTCCCCGAGGACCGCCGCGCCGAGGCGATCGCCGGCGCGACCGCCGTGCTCGTCAGCCACGGCCATTTCGATCACGTCAACGACGCGCCGCAGATCGCGAAGGAACTGGGCATCCCGGTCGTCACCATCTTCGACCTCGCCGGCTGGCTGGAGAAACGCGACGGGGTCGAGACCCTGGGCTTCAACAAGGGCGGCACGGTCATGCTGGGCGACGTGGCGGTGACGATGGTCAACGCCACGCATTCCTCCTCGCTGTCGGACGACGACGGCCGCCCGGTCTACACCGGCACCGAGGCCGGCTTCATGATCGCGCATGGCGGGCGCACGATCTATTTCTCTGGCGATACCGACGTGATGGCGGACATGAAGGTCTTCAACGACCTGCACGCGCCCGAGATCGGGATCCTCTGCGCGGGCGGGCATTTCACCATGGACATGGCGCGCGCGGCCTACGCCGCGAAGACCTTCTTCGACTTCAAGACGGTCATTCCCTGCCACTACCGGACGTTCCCGTTCCTTGCGCAGTCGGCGACGCCGCTCGTCGAGGGCCTGCCCGGCGTGAACGTCGTCGAGCCGGAGGTCCTGACGCCGATCGAGCCCTGATCCGGCGGACGGCGACACCGCGGCGCGCGGTGCCGCGGCATCGCCGTCCGGCTGCGCAGGTCGCGCGGGCACTGCCAGCGGCGGCCGCGGCATCTGCGGCACCGGCGGCGCCCCGCCTATCGGGCGTCGTCCGGGCGCAGGCACCCTTCGATCCGCGTCCGGATGTCCTCGGGCGGCGGCGCCTTGTGGAAGGCGTCGGCACGGACGAAGACGCTGACGAAGCGCCCCTCGAAGCACAGGCGTCCGTCCTGATAGCCGTCCACGCGAAAGGCGATGGAGGTCTCGCCCAGCCGGCTCGGCCAGGTGCGGCAGATCAGGCGATGACGCGGCGTGATCGGCGCGCGGAAATCGAGCTGCATGCTGACGAAAGGGGTGCCGAGGTTGCGGTCGGCGTTCATCTGGTACCAGCCCAGCCCGTCGACGCGCGCTTCCCACCACGCGTCGATGGCGGCGAGCGCCCAGCCGGGGATGTTGCCCGTGTAAGCGATCTCGGCCGGGTCGCAGTCGCCCCAGCGGACCGCGATTTCATGTTCGAAGACGTCTTCGGCCTCCGGGCTGCTCTGCACCTCCGGCTGATCGCGCATCGACAGGGATCTCCGTTATCGCGTCGGTTCGCGCGGGCATCGTCCCTGGCGGCGGGGCAGTCAAGAGCCGACGGCACGCGACGCGCGGATGTGTAGGGTGCGTGCTGCAGCACGCACCCTACGCGAACGGCCCGGGACGCGGCGTCATTCCGCGGCGGAGATCTCGCCCGTGTCGATCTGTTCCTGCTCGATCGATTCGAAGAGCGCCTTGAAGTTGCCCTCGCCGAAGCCGTCGTCGCCCTTGCGCTGGATGAACTCGAAGAAGATCGGGCCGATCACCGTCTTGGAGAAGACCTGCAGCAGGATGCGCGTCTCGCCGCCGTCCACGACGCCCTCGCCGTCGATCAGGATGCCGTGTTTCTTCATCCGGTCCACGGGCTCCTCGTGGCCCTGCACGCGGGTCTTGCTCAGCTCGTAGTAGGTCTCGGGCGGCGGCGGCATGAAGCGGATGCCGCGCTCGGCGATGGCGTCGGTCGACTCGTAGATGTTCTCGGTGCCCACCGCGATGTGCTGGATGCCCTCGCCGTTGTACTTCTTCAGGTAGGACACGATCTGCCCGGTCTCGCCGCGGTCCTCGTTGATCGGGATGCGGATCTTGCCGTCCGGCGAGGTCAGCGCGCGGCTGAAGAGCCCCGTGAACTTGCCCTCGATGTCGAAGAAGCGGATCTCCCTGAAATTGAAGAGCTTGCCGTAGAACTGGAACCACTTGTCCATGTTGCCGCGGTAGACGTTGTGGGTCAGGTGGTCGAGGTAGTAGAAGCCCACGCCCTCCGGCTTCGAGGTCTGCAGCCAGTCGAACTCGACGTTGTAGGGCGAGGTCTCGTAGTAATCCTCGATGAAGTAGATGAGCGAGCCGCCGATGCCCTTGATCGCGGGCACGTCCATCGTCTTGTCGTCGCCCTCGTAAGGCTCAGCGCCCATCTTCACCGCGTGATCGAAGGCGTGCTGCGCGTCCACCACGCGCCAGCCCATCGCGGGGGCGCAGGGGCCGTGCTCCTCCACGAA
>NZ_JAWLFS010000310.1:0-2845 GCF_041685465.1 Rhodosalinus sp.
AGGCCGGAGATTTTGCAAATGGGTGCTTTTCCCGAATGGGATCAGGGGCCGCTTGATGACGGCTTCGAGATGCACCGCCACGACCTCGCCGAAGATCCCAACGCCTTCCTCGCCGAGGTCGGCCCAAGGATCCGCGGCATCGCCACCCGCGGCGATCTCGGGGCCGGCCGTACCATCATCGACGCCTGCCCCGCCCTCGAGGTCATCGCCATCTACGGGGTCGGTTTCGACGCCGTAGACCTCGACGCCTGCCGCGCGCGGGGCATCGTGGTGGCGAACACCCCGGACGTGCTGACCAAGGACGTGGCCGATTTCGGCGTCGCGATGATGCTGGCGCTCGGGCGCGGGCTGATCGGCGGTGACCACTGGGTGCGCTCGGGCCAATGGGCCGAAATGGGCATGAAAAAGCTCCAGCGCCGCGTCTGGGGGAGCAAGGCCGGCATTCTCGGCCTCGGCCGGATCGGCCACGAGATCGGCCGCCGGCTGGAGGCCTTCGACATGGAAATCTCCTATTCCGCCCGCGCGCCCAAGGATCACGCCGCCGCTTGGACCTACATCCCCGACCCCGTTGAGCTCGCCGCGGCGTCCGATTACCTTTTCGTCACCCTCGCCGCCTCGGCGGAGACGCGCCACATCGTCGGGCGCGAGGTGATCGAGGCGGTCGGGCCGGAGGGCATCATCATCAACGTCTCCCGCGCCTCCAACATCGACGAGGACGCGCTGATCGCGGCGCTCTCCTCCGGCGCCCTCGGCGGCGCTGCGCTCGACGTCTTCGAGGGGGAACCGAACATTGACCCCCGCTTCTTCGACCTGCCCAACGCGCTGCTGCAACCCCACCAGGGCTCCGGCACCGTTGAAACCCGCAAGGACATGGGCAAGCTCATGCGCGATAACCTGACGGCCCATTTCGCGGGCGAGCCCCTCCCAACCCCCGTGCCAGAGGACGCCGCGTAGTGAAATCCCTCGTCATCCATGCCGCCCGCGATCTCCGGGTCGAGGACGCCGACACCCCCGTCCCCGGCCCCGGTGAGGTCGCCATCCGCATCGAGGCCGGCGGCATCTGCGGCTCCGACCTGCATTACTTCAACCATGGCGGCTTCGGCGCCGTGCGGCTGCGCGAACCGATGATCCTCGGCCACGAGGTGTCGGGCCGCATTACGGAACTGGGCGAGGAGGTGACTGGCCTCGCGGTGGGCGACCTCGTGGCCGTCTCCCCCTCCCGGCCCTGCCATGCCTGCCGCTTCTGCGCGGAGGGCATGTTTAACCAGTGCCTGAATATGCGCTTCTACGGCTCCGCCATGTCCTTTCCCCATGTCCAGGGCGCTTTCCGGCAGGTCCTCATGGCCGACGCCGCCCAATGCGCCCCGGCCGACGGGCTGAGCGCCGGGGTCGCCGCCATGGCCGAACCGCTGGCCGTCTGTCTGCACGCCACGCGGCGGGCCGGGCCCATGCTGGGCAAGTCCGTGCTGGTGACCGGCTGCGGCCCCATCGGCATCCTCAGTATCCTCGCCGCGCGCCGGGCTGGCGCTGACCGGATCGTGGCGACCGACCTTGCGGGGTTTCCTCTGGAGATGGCCCGGATCGCGGGCGCCGACGCGGTCATCGACATGGCTGAGACGCCCGAGGGCCTCGCCCCCTACGCCGAGAAAAAGGGCACCTTCGACGTCCTCTACGAATGTTCCGGCGCGGCCCCGGCGCTCGCCGGGGGCATCGGCGCCATGCGCCCGGGCGGCGTCATCGTGCAGCTCGGCCTTGGCGGCGACATGACCTTGCCCGTACAGGCCCTTACCGCCAAGGAACTGTCCTTGACCGGCTCCTTCCGCTTCCACGAGGAATTCTTCACCGCCGTCAGCCTGCTGCGAAAGGGCCTGATCGACGTGACGCCCTTCATCACCCACAGCTTTGCCCTCGATGAGGCGACGGAGGCCTTCGAAGTCGCCGGGGACCGGAGCCGGGCCATAAAGGCTCAGATAAGTTTCGCCTGATCCGGCTCTAACGTACTGACAACTTTCCGCTGCGGCTGTTCGTTCTCGACCTAAATGTGCGTCGGGAAATTGGCATGGGTCGCTTCCAGCCACTCCTCCGCGACGAAGGCCCCGACGACAATTCTGCGAACGACCGCCATGACATAATCTGCGGACTCCGCCTTACTCTGCGAGACCCTCCAGGCGAACTGCGTCTGCCGGAGGATTTGCGCCCGGTCATGCCTGCCCTCAAGCCGATTGATGTTGAGCAAAACAAGTCGCTCATCGGAGCCTTCTGAGATGGTCGGGAGCGCGAACTAGTGTTCGCCACCTGACACAAGATTCCCAAGGCTGACATGGTGTGCTATATTCGGGCGTATGAGACGCTCCGACATCTGCCTTTACCTTGGCCCCGCCGACCGTGCTGAGCTTCGAGCTCTGATCAGCAACCGCAACACCGTTCGCAAGCTTGTCTGGCGGGCCGAGATCGTGCTGGCGACGGCGGATGGTCATGGGACCTTCGAGATCATGCGGCGCGCGCAGACGTCGAAGCCCACGGTGTGGCGCTGGCAAGCGCGGTATCTCGATGAGGGCGTGGCGGGGCTGAAGCGCGACAAGACACGACCTTCACGTGTGCCGCCGCTGCCCATGGAAACGCGGCTGAAGGTCATCGCCAAGACGGTGCAGGAGACGCCGCCCAACGCCACGCACTGGAGCCGCGCGCTGATGGCCGAAGCAATGAACATCTCGCCGTCCAGCGTGGGTCGCATCTGGGCCGAAGCCGGCCTCAAGCCGCATGTCGTGAAGGGGTTCAAGGTCTCGAACGACCCAAAGTTCGAGGAGAAAGTCACCGAGATCGTCGGGCTTTACCTCGACCCGCC
>NZ_JAWLFS010000078.1:0-11758 GCF_041685465.1 Rhodosalinus sp.
CAGGCGCACGGCCATCATCGCCAGATAGGCCATCATGTCGTTCTCGCCCAGAAACGACCGCATGGCGCGCAGCATCTCGGCCGCCGCCCCGTTGCCCGAGCGCAGCACCTCGGCATAGGCTTCTTCCGCCGAATCCGTCCAGTGCCAGGTGTCGTCGAAGGCCTCGATCTGGGCCGCGGACTCGTTCCCCGACGGCCCCCTGAAGAGCACGTTGTAGCTGGCGTTCGAGTTGAAGGGCGGGTCGAGGTAGATCAGGTCCACCGACTCGTCCGCGATCGACTCGCGCAGCACCTGCAGGTTGTCGCCGTAATAGAGGTGATTGCCCATGCGCGCCTCCCGCCGTCCTTGTCGCGCGTGACGGTTAGCACGACGTTGACGGACCTCGGCGCCGCGGACAAGGCCCCCCTTGCCCTCGCCCGCGCTTTGGGGTCCTCTGCCCGCCATGGTCGAGCCCCGCGCCGATACGCGCCCTCTCGCGGGGGCGCTCTGGATGCTCGCCGCGGGGCTCTGCTTCGTCGCGGTCACCGCGCTGGTCAAATACCTGGGCGACCGGGTGCCGGCGCCGCAGTCGGCCTTCCTGCGCTATCTCCTCGGGCTGGTCTTCCTGCTCCCGGCGCTGCGGCCGCTCCTGCGCGCGCGGCCCACGCGGCGCCAGCATGTGCTTTTCGGCGTGCGGGGGCTGCTGCACGCGGTGGGCGTGATGCTCTGGTTCTACGCCATGACGCGCATCCCGCTCGCGGAGGTGACGGCGATGAACTACCTCTCGCCGGTCTATGTCACCGTGGGCGCGGCGCTCTTCCTGGGCGAGCGGCTGGCGCTCCGGCGCATCGGGGCGGTCGTCGCGGCGCTCGCCGGGGCGATGGTGATCCTGCGGCCGGGCTTCCGCGAGCTCGATCCGGGGCATCTCGCGATGCTCGGCACGGCGGCGATCTTCGGGGCGTCCTATCTGCTGGCCAAGGTCGTCTCGGACGAGACCGACCCGGCGCTCGTGGTGGCGATGCTCTCGGTCTGGGTGACGGTGGGCCTCGCCCCCTTCGCCGCCGCGGTCTGGATCGCGCCGACGCTGCCCGAGCTCGGCGTCCTGCTCGCCGTGGCCTTCTTCGCCACGGCCGGGCACTACGTCATGTCGCTCGCCTTCCGCGCGGCGCCGGTGACGGTGACGCAGCCGGTGACCTTCCTGCAACTCGTCTGGGCGGTGATCCTCGGCGCGGCGGTCTTCGGCGAGGCGATCGACCCCTTCGTCGTCGCGGGCGGGGTGATCATCATCGGCGCCGTCAGCTTCATCACATGGCGCGAGGCGATGCTGAAACGGCGCGCGATCACGCCGGCGGGGCCGGAGACCAAGGGCTGAGCGCGGCGCGTGCGCCACGGGCCGCAGGCGCGTTAACCTTTTCTTAACTTTTCGCTTGAGCGACGCCTCGCGCGGTGGCGGACTCGGGGCATGCGCGCGGTTCTCTCGCTCTGCCTCCTCCTGATGGTCACACCGCTCGGCGCCGCGCCGGTCGGCCCGGCGCGGGTGATCGACGGCGACACGCTGGAGATCGGCGAGACGCGCGTGCGCCTGCACGGCATCGACGCCCCCGAGATGGGCCAGCCCTGCCGCGACGGAGGCGACGTCCGCGATTGCGGGCGCTGGGCGGCCGAGGCGCTGCGCGCGCGGGTCGAGGGGCGCGTCCTGCGCTGCGAGGCGCGCGACCGCGACCGTTATGGCCGGGTCGTCGCGCGCTGCGAAGCGGACGGCGAGGACGTGGCCGCGGCGCTGGTGCGCGCCGGGCTCGCCTTCGCCTACCGGCGCTACTCGATGGACTACGTGGAGGCGGAGAAACGCGCCCGCGCCGCCGGGCGCGGCCTGCATGGCCTGCGCATCGCGCGCCCCGAGGACCACCGGCGCGCGGCCCGCCGGTCCGAGCACCCCGAGCGCCCCGAGGGCTGCGCCATCAAGGGCAACATCGCCCGCGACGGGGAGCGCATCTATCACCTGCCGGGGCAGCGGTTCTACGCCCGCACCCGAATCTCCGAGCCCCGCGGCGAGCGCTGGTTCTGCTCCGAAAGGGAGGCCCGCGCCGCCGGCTGGCGGCGCGCGCGGCGCTGAGGCGGTTGATCCGGATCAAGGCCGGGGGCAGGGCGCCCTCCTAGGGTCAGGGAGACACGAAAGGAGACCGCATGTCCCACACCCCGCACGAGCTGCACGACGAGTTCCCCGGTTACGCGGCCAGGATCAGCGAGCTCAAGCAGCACGACGCGCATTTCGCCAAGCTCGCCGACGACTACCACGAGCTCAACCGACAGGTGCACACCGCCGAGACCAACGTCGCGCCGGTCGCCGGCCTGACCGAGGTGGAACTGCGCAAGAAGCGCGCCGCGCTCAAGGACGAGATCGCGGCCTATCTGAAGGACTGAGGGCCGGCCGCCGGGTGGCGCGCCCCGCTCGGTGCGCCCGTGCGGGCGCGTCTCGCGAGGAGGCCCGCCGAGCGCCCGCTCACCCCACGTCGTAGGGCAGCACCTCCCGCCGGTCGGGGTCGATCCTGAGCTGACGTTCGAGCGGCGGCACCGAGCGCTGGTGACAGTTCGCGCGTTCGCAGATGCGGCAGGAGATGCCGATCGGCTCGAAGGCGCGGGCGTTCCCGAGGTCGAGATCGTCGGCGTAGACCAGCGCGCCCGCATGCGCGACCTCGCAGCCGAGGGCGATGGCGAAGCGGCGCACCGGCGCGCCGAAGCGTCCGCCGGGCTTCGAGACGTCGCGCGCGAGGCTGATGTAGCGCACGCCGTCCGGCGTCTCGGCGAGCTGGCGCAGGAAGCGGCCCGGCGTCTCGAAGGCGCGGTGCACGTTCCAGAGCGGGCAGGCGCCACCGAAGCGCGCGAACTGCAGCCGCGTGGCGGAATGCCGCTTGGTGATCGTGCCCGCCTGATCCACCCGCACGAAGAAGAAGGGCACGCCCTTCGCTCCCGGTCGCTGTAGCGTCGAGAGGCGGTGCGCCACCTGTTCGATCGAGGCCCCGAAGATCAGCCCCAGCCGCTCGAGATCGTGGCGCGTGCCCTGCGCGGCCTCCAGGAAGCGCGCGTAGGGCATCATCGCTGCGCCCGCGAAATAGTTGGCGAGCCCGATCTTGGCGATGGCGCGCGCCTCCTCGCTCTGGAAGCGCCCGAGGTCGAGCGTCGCCTCCAGCAGCCGGTCCTGCGTGAGAAGCGCGAGCTGCAACAGCATCTGGAAGGTCTGCGTCTCCGCCGCCGCGCGGGACGAGAGCGTGAGGCGCCGTGCCTCGGGGTCGTGGCGGCGCAGCGTCTCCGTGTCGGCGAGATCGACCGTGACCCCCGCGGCCGCGAGCCGGTCGGCGGCATGGGCGCGCATGTCGCCGGCGCCGTCGGCGAAGCGCTCGGCCGCGCGGTCCACGGCGTCGATGTAGTTGTCGCAGTAGTGGAAGAAGTCGCGCACCTCCTCCCAGGGGGAGGGGCGGGCGCGGCCCTCGGCGCCGCCGAGCGCCTCGTCGAGCGCGGCGAGGCGTTCGTGCACCTCGCGGTAGGCGCGATGCAGGTCGAGGAAGGCCCGCGCGAGCGCCGGGGCGTTCGAGGCCGTCAGCCGCAGGTCCTGCATCGGCGGCGCGTCGGCGAAGACCGGATCGGCCAGCGCCTCGCGCATGTCGGTGACCAGTCGCTCCGCCTCGCCGGAGCCGAGCTCGGTCACGTCGAAGCCGAACTCCTGCGCGAGCGCCAGAAGGACGGTCGTCGAGAGCGGCCGGTTGTTGTTCTCCATCTGGTTGTAGTAGGGGAGCGAGATCTGGAGACGCTCCGCCAGGTCCTTCTGAGACAGGCCGAACCGCTGCCTCACCTCGCGGATTTTGGCTCCGGCGTACAGCTTTTTGGGGCGGTGCGATGCGGTCATGTGATTCCTTTAGGGAACATCGGGACACACGAAGGACACAAGGGGCTCACGGATACCTACCACGCGGCGAAGGCTTTGAGGACTGATGCGCCGTAGACCGGCCGCCGGCAGATCCGGCCGTCGCGGAACTCGAGACGCATCATCCGTAAATCAGCGTTCAATCGGGACCCTCGATTGAACCGGGGACGTCCTTGCAGGCAAGGGGACAGGATCCGAGACGGTCGGCAGCGGGACACCCAGTACCGTCCATCGATCGCCCGAGACCAGGTGTGTGATCTGGACCCGCTCCTCGTACGACCATACCGCCCAGCGGCCCCGGGACGCCGCGCAGCCAAGGCCTGACACATGGATGAACTCGATCCCGGCTCCGAACCGAAGAAGACATCCTTGCCAAACCGGGCGTATCCACACATGGGCGGCTCCCGCGGGGTGCGGAACATACGCTGCACCATCCCGGCCGCAGCATCGGACGTAGCGGTCACGCAACGCCATGCGTCAGGACGAGCAGTCACCGTGTTCCGCGTGGCAGCGATCACCATCGACACATGCGCGTCATCGCAGCACGACAGGGCCCGTTTCACTCGCCACGGAGTTGCGATGCCGGGGTGGCGCCACAGCGGGCCAGGGACTCTGCGGCGCCACCTCGGGCCGGAGGTCGGATCGGCGCGCTTCCATGCCGGACGGCAGGGGAGCGTGGGCGCACCCGCGCGGCGTCAGAGCATGGCGGGGACGACCTGATCCGGCGGCCGGTGGCCGTCCGCGAAGGTCTTGACGTTGAGGATCACCTTCTCGCCCATCTCAAGCCGTCCCTCGCGCGTGGCCGACCCCATGTGCGGCAGGAGCACCACGTTGCGCAGCTCGCGCAGGTGCGTGTCCACCTCGGTGCCGCGCTCGTAGACGTCGAGCCCGGCGCCGGCGAGTTCGCCCGCGCGCAGCATGCGTGTCAACGCGTTCTCGTCGATCACCTCCCCGCGGGAAGTGTTCACGATCACCGCGTCGGGCTTCATGAGCCGGAGCCGACGCGCGTTGACGAGATGGAAGGTCGAGGGCGTGTGCGGGCAGTTGATCGACAGGATATCCATCCGCGCGAGCATCTGGTCGAGGCTTTCCCAGTAGCGCGCGCCGAGCTCGGCCTCGGTCTCCGGGCGCAGGCGGCGGCGGTTGTGGTAGTGCACCTGGCAGCCGAAGGCCGCGGCGCGCCGCGCCACCGCCTGCCCGATGCGGCCCATGCCGAGGATGCCGAGGCGCCGCCCCGCGAGCCGCCCGCCGAGCAGGGCGGTGGGCGCCCAGCCCTCCCATTCGCCCGCCTGCATGGTGGCGAGGCCCTCGGGGATGCGGCGCGTGACGGCGAGGATCAGCGCCATCGTCATGTCGGCGGTGTCCTCGGTCACCACGCCCGGCGTGTTGGAGACGAGGACGCCGCGCGAGCGCGCCGTCTCGACGTCGATGTGATCGACCCCGGCGCCGTAGTTGGCGATGAGGCGCAGCCGCTCGCCCGCCTGCGCTATGAGCCCCGCGTCGATACGGTCCGTGATCGTGGGCACGAGCACATCGGCCTCGCGCATCGCGCACGCGAGCGCCTCGCGGCTCATCGGCGTGTCGTCCTGACGCAGGCGAACGTCGAACAGCTCGCCCATGCGGGCCTCCACCTGCGCGGGCAGGCGTCGCGTCACGACCACAGTCGGGCGCTCTGGTGCCATGCGGGTCCTCCTCCTGCTTCCCTCTCCGGGGCGGTGGTGGCACAGTGCCGTGCGAGAGGCCGGGGCACAAGAACCCCGCCCGACGAAAGAGCATCCGAGGCTGTCGAGACAGTGATCTTCATGCGCCGCATCCTGTGCCGGGCCGGGCTGGCGCTCGGTCTGCTTCTCGCCCTTCCCGCCGCCGCCGAAGAGCGGGGGGCCGTCACCAATCTGCCGTTGCCGCGCTACGTCTCGCTGAAGGCGTCGGAGGCGAACGTGCGCCGCGGACCCTCGCTCACCCATCGCATCGACTGGGTCTTCGTGCGCCGCAACATCCCGCTCAGGATCACGGCCGAGCACGGGCACTGGCGCCGCGTGCAGGACCGCGAAGGCGCGGGCGGCTGGGTGCATTACTCGATGCTCTCCGGCGTGCGCACGGTCACGGTGGAGGAGGACCGCCTGGCGCTGCGCGCCCGTCCCGATGTGCGCGCGCCGGTGACCGCAGAGCTCGAGGCCGGGGTGATCGCACGGCTCGGCGACTGCCGGCCGGACTGGTGCCGCCTGACGGCGGGCGGTTATCGCGGCTGGGCGCGCAAGGCCGGTCTCTGGGGCGTCGCCCCGGAAGAGCTGCGCGACTGAGGGGGCGCGAAAATGCGCGGTTCCCTTTGGTCATGGTCGCTGTCTTTCGTTTCCTTGTCATACGGCGTTCATCGAACTGTCATATGCCGTGGCTACGGCGCACCCGGGGAGCGCGACTGTCGCGCACCGTCCAGACACCGGACACGCCCGCGACGCCGCGGGCAGAGGGAGAGACGAGACATGCAGACGAGGACCATTCTTGCGGCCGCCCTGATGGGCACCACGGCCGTCACGCCGGTCGTCGCGCAGGAGCGCACGAAGGTGGACTTCTGGCACGCGATGGGCGGCCAGCTTGGCGAGATCACCGACGGCTTCGCCGAGGATTTCAACGCCCGTCAGGACTCCTGCGAGGTCGATTCGATCTACAAGGGCAACTACACCGAGACGATGACGCAGGCGATCGCGGGCTTCCGCGCCGGCGAGCAGCCGCACATCGTGCAGGTCTTCGAGGTGGGCACCGCCACGATGATGGCCGCAGGGGACAACGGCGCGATCTACCCGGTCCACGAGCTGATGGAGGATGCGGGCGTCGCCTTCGACGAGAGCGATTACATCCCGGCGGTGATCTCCTACTACACCGACACCGACGGCAACCTCCTCTCGCTGCCCTTCAACAGCTCGACCCCGGTGATGTGGTACAACGCCACCGCCTTCGAGGAGGCCGGCGTCGAGGTGCCGACGACCTGGGACGGCGTGGTGGAGGCCGCGCGCGCGCTCAAGGAGAACGGCGTCGAATCGCCCTTCGGCTTCGGCTGGCAGAGCTGGACGCAGATCGAGACCTTCTCCGCCTGGCACGACCTGCCGATCGGCACCGAGGAGAACGGCTTCGCCGGCCTCGGCACGGAGCTCACCTTCAACAACGATCACGTCGTGAACCACATCGCGCGCATCGCCGAGATGGGCGAGGAGGGCCTCTTCTCCTACGGCGGGCGCCGCGGCGACTCGCGTTCGATGTTCGTGAACGGCGAGACGGCGATGTGGATCAACTCGTCGGCCTACTACGGCGGCTTCGCCTCCGACATCGAGGACTTCGAGTTCGGCCAGACCATGCTGCCGATCGACACCGACCTCGCCGACGAGCCGCAGAACTCGATCATCGGCGGCGCGACGCTCTGGGTGCTTCAGGGCCACGAAAGCCCCGAGTACACCTGCACCGCGGAGTTCTTCTCCTTCCTCTCCGAGCCCGAGCAGCAGGCGATGTGGCACCAGGAGACGGGCTACGTTCCGATCACCACCGCCGCCTACGAACTCAGCCAGGAGCAGGGCTTCTACGAGGAGGCGCCGGGCACCGACACCGCGATCGAGCAGCTGTCGCTGAACGAGCCCACGCCGAACTCCAAGGGCCTGCGCTTCGGCAACTTCGTGCAGATCCGCGACGTCATCAACGAGGAGCTGGAAGCGGTCTGGTCCGGCGACAAGTCGGCCGAGGAGGCGCTCGACGCCGCGGTCGAGCGCGGCAACGAGCTGCTGCGCCGCTTCGAAGCCTCGAACAGCTGATCCCCTGAACCGCAACGGCCCGGCCCCGTCACGGGGCCGGGCCTTCCTTTTCCGGAGCCTCCATGAAGCGCGTCGTCTTCCGGTCCAGATGGGTGCCTTACGCCCTGCTCGCGCCACAGATCGCGATCACGCTGATCTTCTTCTTCTGGCCCGCGCTGCGCGCCATCGAGAGTTCCTTCTTCATCGAGGACGCCTTCGGCTTCGCGCGCCAGTTCGTCGCCCTCGAGAATTACACGCGTCTGTTCAACGACGCCGGCTACCTCAAGAGCTTCCGCACGACGCTGGTCTTCGGCGTCGGCGTCACCGCGCTCGCCATGTCGATCGCGCTCACGCTCGCGGTGGCCGCGAACCGGGTGCTGCAGGCGACGACGCTCTACCGCACGCTGATCATCTGGCCCTACGCCGTCGCGCCCGCGCTCGCCGGCGTGATCTGGTTCTTCCTGATGAACCCCTCGCTCGGCATCGTGGCCTACTGGCTCGACCTCATGGGCTACGACTGGAACCATTACCAGAACGGCGATCAGGCGCTCCTGATGGTGACCGTCGCCGCCGCCTGGAAGCAGATCAGCTACAACTTCCTCTTCTTCCTCGCCGGGCTCCAGTCGATCCCCAAGTCGATGATGGAGGCCGCGGCGATCGACCGCGCGGGGCCGTGGCAACGCTTCTGGACGATCACCTTCCCGCTGCTGTCGCCCACGACCTTCTTCCTGCTGGTGATCAATTTCGTCTACGCCTTCTTCGAGACCTTCAGCCTGATCCACGCGACGACGAGCGGGGGGCCCTCGGATTCCACCTCGATCCTCGTCTTCCGCGTCTATCAGACGGGGTTCGTCGGGCAGGACTACGGCAGCTCCGCCGCGCAGTCGGTGATCCTGATGGCGCTCGTGATCGGGCTCACGGTGATCCAGTTCCGTTACGTCGAACGCCGGGTGAACTACTGATGGTCGAAAACCGCCCCCTCGCCACCTTCCTGACGCATGCGGTGCTGATCGCGGGTGTCGTCTTCCTCTGCTTTCCCGTCTGGATGGCGCTGGTCGCCTCCACCCACGGGCCGGACGCGCTCTCGAAGGCGCCGATCCCGCTCTGGTTCGGCGATCAGGGCTGGCAGAACTACCGCGACCTGCTCACCACCGGCCTGCCCGAGGCGGGCGGCGTGCCGGTCGGGCTGATGATGCTCAACAGCCTGATCATGGCGCTCGGGATCACCATCGGAAAGATCGCCATCTCGCTCATCGCGGCCTATGCGATCGTCTATTTCCGCTTCCCGTTCCGCATGGGCTTCTTCTGGATGATCTTCATCACGCTCATGCTGCCGGTGGAGGTGCGCATCCTGCCCACCTTCGACGTGATCACCCGGCTCGACATGCTCAACACCTATCACGGGCTGATCATCCCGCTCATCGCCTCGGCGACGGCGACCTTCCTCTTCCGGCAGTTCTTCCTGACGATCCCGGACGAGCTGGTGGAGGCCGCGCGCATCGACGGGGCGGGTCCGATGAAGTTCTTCCGCGACATCCTGCTGCCGCTCTCGCGCACCAACATCGCGGCGCTCTTCATCATCCTCTTCATCTACGGCTGGAACCAGTATCTCTGGCCGCTCATCGTGACGACGGACGAAAACCTCTACACCATCGTCATGGGAATACAGCGCATGGCCAACTCGGGCGAGTCGCTGCCGGTCTGGCACTACATCATGGGAACCGCGATGCTCGCGCTGATCCCGCCGGTGGTCGTGGTGCTGGCGATGCAGCGGCTCTTCGTGAAGGGCCTCGTGGAAAGCGAGAAGTAAGCATGGCAACGGTAGACCTGAAAGCGCTCGGCAAGACCTACCAGGGCGGCGTGCGCGCCGTGGAGGGGGTGGATTTCTCCATCGCCGACGGGGAGTTCATCGTGCTCGTGGGCCCCTCGGGCTGCGGCAAATCCACGATCCTGCGCATGATCGCGGGGCTCGAGGCCGTGACCGACGGCGAGGTGCGGATCGGCGGCGAGGCGGTCAACCGCCTCGAGCCGGGCGAGCGCGACATCGCCATGGTCTTTCAGAACTACGCGCTCTACCCGCACATGAGCGTGCGCGCCAACATGGCCTACGGCCTCAAGAACCAGGGCAAGCCGAAGGACGAGATCGCGCGCCGCATCGACGAGGCCGCGCGCACCCTGCAACTCGAGGCCTACCTCGACCGCAAGCCGCGCCAGCTCTCGGGCGGGCAGCGCCAGCGTGTCGCCATGGGCCGCGCCATCGTGCGCGATCCCAAGGCCTTCCTCTTCGACGAGCCGCTCTCGAACCTCGACGCCAAGCTCCGCTCCGAGCTTCGCACCGAGATCAAGGCGCTGCACCGCCGGCTCGGCGCGACCTTCATCTACGTCACCCACGACCAGGTGGAGGCGATGTCGCTCGCCGACCGCATCGTGCTGATGAACGGCGGCCGGATCGAGCAGATGGGCACGCCGATGGACCTTTACGCCCGCCCGGCGAGCCGGTTCGTCGCCGAGTTCATCGGCACCCCGCCGATGAACATCGTCGCCGCCGAGAGCCCCGCGGGCCGCGCGCTCGCCCACGGCGCGCGCCTGCCCGCGGGCACCGAATGGCTCGGTGTGCGGCCCGAGGCGCTGACGCCCGCGCGCGCCGGGCTCACGGGGCAGGCGGGGCTGATCGAGGCGCTCGGCGCCGACATGCTCGTCCACCTGATCCCCGAGGGGCACGATCACCCGATCGTCCTTCGGCTGCACGGCACCGCCGAGGTTCACGAGGGCGGCCACATGACCGTCGCCCCCGAAGCGGGCAGCCTGCGCGCCTTCGACGCCGAGGGGCGCGCGCTCGCGGCGGTCGAAGTGCCCGTCGCCGTCGGCGGCTGACCCGGACAGCGAAGAATTTTCGCAGGAAAATTCTTCACTCGCTGCGAGGGCCGGCATGGCGATTTTTCGGATGAAAAATCGCCCCGGCCAAGACGTTCGCGAAACGTCTTGGCGCTCAGGTCCGGGCGGCGATCCGGGGCCGGCCGGCGACATAGGTCTCGGCCACCGCGTCGCGCCCGCCCATCACCTGCAGCGCGAAAAGCTCCTCGGCGAGCGTCTCGGCGCGGTCCATCCGCAGCCGCATCGCCGGCGTCGCGCGCGCGTCGAGCACCACGAGATCCGCCTCGGTCCCTTCGCCGAGCGTGCCGATCCGATCCGCCAGTCCCAACGCCTCGGCGTTGCCGCGCGTGGCCCAGTCGAAGGCCTCGAAGGGGTGCAGCCGCTCGCCCCGGAGCGCGAGCGCCTTGTAGCCCTCGGCGAGCGTGTCGAGCATCGACCAGCTCGTGCCGCCGCCGATGTCCGTGGCGACGGCGGTCGTCACCCCCGCCGCCTCGAGCCCCTCCCGGTCGAAGAGCCCCGAGCCGAGGAAGAGGTTGGAGGTCGGGCAGAAGACCGCGCGGCTCCCGCTCTCCGCGATGCGCGCCACCTCGCGCCCGGAGAGGTGCAGGCAATGCCCGAGCAGCATCCGCGGCCCCAGGAGCCCCGCGCGGTCATAGGTGTCGAGGTAGTCGCGCGCCTCCGGGAACAGGCGGGCGACCTCGGCGATCTCGGCGTGATTTTCCGCGATATGCGTCTGGCGGTGGCAGTCCGGGTGCGCGGCCGCGAGCGCGCCCGCCGCGGCGAGCTGCTCGGCCGAGGAGGTCACCGAGAAGCGCGGCGAGATCGCGTAGCCGAGCCGCCCGCGCCCGTGCCATCGCGCGATGAGCGCCGCCGAATCGTCGTAGGCAGCCTGCGCGGTGTCGCGCACGCCCGCGGGGCAGTTGCGGTCCATCATCACCTTGCCGGCGACAAGTCGCATGTCCCGGCGCCCGGCCTCGGCGAAGAGCGCCTCGGCCGAGGCGGCATGCGAGGAGCAGTAGACCGCGGCGGTGGTCGTGCCGTGCTCCACCAGCCGGTCGAGGAAGGGCCCCGCCATCGCGCGGGCGTGGGCCGGATCGGCGAAGGCCGCCTCGGCCGGGAAGGTGTAGGTCTCCAGCCAGTCGAGAAGCTCCGCGCCCCAGGAGGCGACGACCTGAAGCTGCGGGAAATGGATGTGCGGGTCGATGAAGCC
>NZ_JAWLFS010000311.1:0-2839 GCF_041685465.1 Rhodosalinus sp.
TTGCGCCGCCGCGCTGGTGGCGATCAGGGCGAGGGCGCCCGCGGTCGAGAGAAGTGCTTTCATCGTATCCTCCATGGGTTGCGTCGTCTTCGGGTGCGGGCCCGGCGCCGGGGGCGTCCCGTCCGTGCCGCGATGATCCGTAAGATCGACGGAAAAGGCGGCTAAAAATGGACGGGTCTGGGTTGATGTCGGGGCCATCCTGTTGCGCTTTCGCGGAGGATGCAGGGTTCGGGCACCGAATTGCCGGGGGTGTCGTTTGCAACCTCTGGGTGTATTTATTTCAGGGAAATACACGGAAAATTTGTTTCGAATTTCCACCAGCCTTTTGAAAAGGCAAATATTTTTCGATTCCGCGGCCCGGGCCGTCCGGCCGCCCTTCGCCCCCGCGCCATCCGGCCGCGTGGCCCGGGGGCGACACCGCATGCCCGCAAGAGTGGCGAAATTTCGGCGAAACGCTTTGCGTGGCGTGATACTCGTGATATGTCGAATGCTAATGAGTGCGTCGCCGAACAGCCGGTGAACAGGCCGGGCGGCGCGCAACGATAAGGCCGGGACGACCCGGCACAGGAATTGAGGCAGTGACCGATGCAGCCCAGACAGCCGCTTGCAGCGCGCGTCGCGGTCCTTCTATGCGCGCTGGGCATCGCCCTCGCCGGACCGGCGCGGGCACAGACCGCCCCCCTCGTGGACAATGTCTTTTATCAAACGGACCTGCGCACCGCGCTCGACGACATCGCCGCGCAGACCGATGAAAACATCGTCGCCGACCCGAGCGTGCAGGGCATCGTGACCGCGACGGTCGAGGGCGAACCCGTCCCCGACGCGCTCGAAGTGCTGCTTGCAGGCACGGGATTCAGGGTGGTCGAACGGCCGACCTATTTCCTCGTCTACAACCCGGACATTCGCACCGATCTCTTCGCGGAGATTGCCCAGACCGAGGTGATCACCCTGCGCAGCGTCGGTGCCGAAAGCGCGCGCAGCCTTCTCGTCGAGCCGCTGCGCAAATATGTCCGCGCCGACGAGGAGAACGGGCGCCTCGTGGCGACGGCGCCGCCGGAACTTCTGCAGATCATCGCCGAGGATGTGTCGACCATCGACGCGCCCAACAGCGAGCAGACGGTCTTCATGGCGCTGAGCTACGTCTCGGCCGAGAGCGCGCGCGAGCTGCTGCCCGCACGGCTGCAGCGGCACGTGCGCGTGGACGCCGAGCGCAACAGCCTTTCCGTCTCCGGCCCGCCCTCGGCCCGGCAGGAGGCGATCGAACTCCTGCGCCGCCTCGACCGGCCGCTCCCGCCCAAGAACAGCGACGGGCGGGACGTCTACGACACGCGGCTCGTCAAGCTCGATCACATCACCGCGGAGGCGGTGATGAACCTCCTGCCCGAGCGGCTGTCGGACTACGTGCGCGCCGACAGCACCTCCAACGCGATCTCGATCAGCGCACCGCCCGACGCTGCGCGCCAGATCCACGCCGACATCGCCGAGTTCGACCAGCCGCGCGACCATATCATGCTCGAGGCGCGGGTCGTGGTGCTCGACACCAATGCCTTTCTCGATATCGGCACCGACGTCCAGCCGCCGGGCCTTGCCGCCGGCGCCAATCGCATCGACGGGGGCAGCGAGATTTCCGAGATCGCGCTCGGCTACACCAGCGGGCGGGCGTTCACCAACGCGCTGCGGCTCACGCTCAACCTGCTGTCCGAGAACAATCAGGCCACCGTCGTGGCGAGCCCGCAGGTCCTCGCGCAGGACGGGCTGGAGTCGGTGATCCGCGTGACCACCGCGGAGTTCTTCCAGATCCTGCAGGAGAACGACAGCTTCATCCGCTCCGATCTCGAGGAGATCGAGACCGGCACGGTCCTGCGCATCACGCCGCAGGTCGGGCGCGACGAAACGCTGACCCTCGACATGGAACTCGAGGTCTCCGACGTGGTCGCCCGCGGCGAACAGAACCTGCCGGTCGTCAACCGCCGCAACGTGGAGAACACCGTCCAGATCCGCAACGGCGGGACCGCCGCGGTCGCGGGGCTCTCGGACCTGCGCCGCCAGCAGGGCGAGAGCGGCGTGCCGGGCCTGAGGTTCCTGCCGTTCCTCGGTCGCTCCGACAGCGCCCAGAGCCAGTCGCGGCAGGTCGCGATCTTCGTCACCGCGACGCTGGCCGGCCCGGAGGACAGGCGCTTCCAGACCGGGCGCAGCCGGCCGCCCTCGCTCGGCACGGTCGATGAGGACGCCTTCCGCGCCGAGCTCGCCGGGGCGCTCGACACGATGGGCTACACGGATTGAGAGGGCGCGCGATGAAACGCATGGTGGTCGGCCTGGCCCTGCTGCTCGCCGCGGGCTGCGGTGATCCCAATGTCACCGAGGATTTCCGCGCCGTCGTGCCCACGACCGGGGGCGAAACGGTGCAGGTGCCGGCGCGCGATCTCGCCGAGACCATGGCGCGCACGGGCTTCACGCGACAGGAAATCCTCGACCACGGCCCGGCCATCCGCAACGCGCTCGCCGTGCAGGGCGGGGCGGAGTTCCGCCGCGACGGCGCCGTGGCGGCGCTGTTCAGCGTGATGGACGGCAGCCTCTACGTCGTCAGCCGGCGCGGCGGCACCTACGTGCACGCGCTGTCGTCCTGAGGCGACGGCCCGCTTCGCCGGCTCGCACACACGCCGCCACATCCCGGCGCAGCCTCGGTTCTTGGCCGAAGAAACGAGAACGGGGTTGTGTCTCCTGCGGGTGCGTCGCTATAGACGGCGTCGGAGACGTGGCCGAGCGGTCGAAGGCGCTCCCCTGCTAAGGGAGTAGGCCCGAAAGGGTCTCGTGGGTTCGAATCCCATCGTCTCCGCCA
>NZ_JAWLFS010000312.1:0-2839 GCF_041685465.1 Rhodosalinus sp.
GGGGCGATGCCCGCTCCGGCTGAGGCCATCCCGGTTCACCGGGCGCAGGTACTCGGCCGCCGCGCGCGCCTTCGGCCCGCACGGCCGCTCGGGCGCGAGGCGCTCGTGGACCTCGCCGACCGGCTCGCCGCGGTGGCCGGCGTCGATCGGGTTCTGGCACGCCCTGCCACCGGCAGCCTGATCGTGGAGACGCACCACGACGCCGGCGAGGTGCTCGACGCGATGGAAGCCGGGTCGCTCATCGTCACGCGGCGCGCGCCCACGGCGCCGCCTGTGGGGCAGATGGTGAAGCTCGGGCTTCTTCGGGCCGACATGGGGGTGAAATCGCGCACCGAGGGCGCGCTCGACCTGCGCACGGGGCTCGCGTTGCTGCTGATCGCCGCCGCGCTCGTGCAGCTCGCCCGCGGCCGCGTCGCCGGGCCGGCCACCACGCTCGCGACCGCGGCCTTTTCGCTCATCGACCGGGACGGCGCCGCGGGCTGAGGCGCGCAGCGGAGCACGCGGGGGAAACCGCCGCCCGGGGCCCGCGCTGTCCGGTTGTTCGCGGCCACGATCCCCTGCGTCAGCCCGGCGATGCCGTGTCGGCCGCCGCCCCGTGGCCGGCGACCTGCGCGACAGCGCCGGGGCGGCGCTCACGCCAGCCGCGCGGCCAGTTCGTCGACGTCCTCCCAGGGCGGGGCGAGATCGTCGCGCCCCATGTGCCCGTAGCGCGCGAGGTCGCGGTAGAAGCGCCCGCCGCGCTCGGCCGGCAGGGTCCAGAGCCCCATGCGCTCGGCGATGGCGCCCACGCGGAAGTCGCAGACCTCGCGCAGCCGCCGCGAGAGCGTCTCGTCCCCGGCGCGTCCGCTGCCATGGGTGTCCACCTCCACCGTCACGGGCGCCGCGTCGCCCACGATGTAGGAGAGCTGGGCCTCGCATTCCTCCGCGAGGTCGGCGGCGACCACGGCGCGCGCCGCCTGCCGCGCGGCGTAGGCGGCGATCCGGTCGATTCGCGAGGGGTCCTTGCCGCTGAGCGCCGGGCCGCTGCGCCGGATGAAGGCGCCGTAGGCGTCGTCGGCCGATTTTCGGCCCGTCAGCCCCGAGTGCGCCTGCGGCCCCGCGCGGCCGTGGGCGGGGAAGAGAATCACGCGCGTCGTCTCGTCGGGCTGCACGCCGAGTTCCGCGAGGGCCGGGCGCACGGCCTCCGTCATCAGCTCCTCGCGCGCGGCCTCCTCGCCGGGCATGTCCGCGTGCCCGAAGCTCAGCGCCACGGCGCCGAGCGCCACCGCCCGGCGCTCGCGGAAGGTGACGGCGACCTGCGCCTGCGCGTCCGGGGCGAGCCAGGGCAGCCGCCGCTCGCGCCGCGCCGCGTCCAGTGCGGCGGCGATCCGGTGCGCGGCCTCGATGGGGTAGGGCATCGCGGTGGGGCTCTCGGCGCAGGCATAGCCGAAGGCGCTGACCATGTGCCGGGCGCGGGCGCCGGTCTCGAGTTCCGGCGCGCGCGCGAGGTCGAGCATCACCGTCGGCGCGCCGCCCGTCTCGGGCGGGTAGCCCGCCTCGGCCATCACCCGGCGCGTCAGCGCGGCGAGGTCCAGCGGCGCCTCGGCGCCCGCGCGCACCGAGAGGAAGGTGACGCCCGTGGCGATGGCGCATTCCGCGCTCACCCCCGCCTGCACGCCCGCGGCGAGATAGGCGTCCACCACCGCGTCGCTGATCTGGTCGCAGAGCTTGTCGGGGTGGCCCTCGGTCACCGATTCGGACGTCATCACGAAGTTTCGCATGGCCGCACCTCCACCGTCTCGGGCCGGACCGTGATCCCCCGCCGCGCGAGCACGATCCCCGCCGGCGCCGCCGCCCCTGCGAGCCCCACCGTCATCGCGCCACCGTCGAGCGGCGCGATCTTCAGGAGCCGGCGCAGCGCCGGCACGAAATAGGGCAGCACGGCGAGCCCGCCCGAGGCGATCAGCGCGCCGTTCAGGTTCGGGTTGTCGAAGAGCCGGCCGACCCGCAGATCCGCCGGGTCGCTCCTCTGGCAGGTCAGCGCATAGGCGAGCTGACCCAGCGAGAGCGAGAGGAAGGTCATCCCGCGCGTCTCCGGCCCGGGACCGAAGCGGGCGAGCCCGACGAAATGCGACACGAGCGTCGCCGCCGCGATGGTGCCCGCGTCGATCGACATGCGCCGGAAATGCTCCGTCGGGATCACCGGCTCGTCCGCCGCGCGCGGCGGGCGGGTCATCGCATCGGGGTCCGGATCGGCGAGCGCGAGGCCGAGGCCCGGGAACACGTCGCTCACGAGGTTGATCCAGAGAAGCTCCATCGGCGATTCGAGCTCCCCCGGCCCGTGCGCCGCCTCGACCATGCCGACCACGATCTCCGAGAGGTTGGTGGCGATCAGGAACTCGAGCGCCCGGCGGATGTTGCGATAGACCGCGCGGCCCTGCGCGACCGCCTCCACCAGCGTCTCGAGTTCGTCGTCCCGGATCACGACGTTGGCCACGTCGCGGGCGAGATCGGTGCCCGAGGCGCCCATCGCGATGCCGACGTCGGCGGCCTTGAGCGCGGGGCCGTCGTTCACCCCGTCGCCGGTCATGCCGACCACCGCGCCCGAGCCTTGCAGCGCCTGCACCACGGCGAGCTTCTGCGTCGCGCTCACACGGGAGAAGACATGCGCCCGCGCCGCCACGCCGCCGAGAAGTTCGGGGTCCATCGCCGCGATCTCGGGCGAATCGATGATGCGCAGCGGGCCGCCCTGCGCGAGGTCGAGATCGCGCGCGATGGCCTCGGCGGTGGCGGCCTGGTCGCCGGTGATCATGATCGTGCGCACCCCCGCGCGGTGCATCGCGCGGATGAAGTCGCGCGC
>NZ_JAWLFS010000313.1:0-2837 GCF_041685465.1 Rhodosalinus sp.
ACGTAGCCGAGGCTCTCCCAGCTCCAGCTCGCCTCGGCCACCGCCGGATGGGTGAGAAAGCCGCGAGGCTTGTCCACCCCGTCGCCCGCGACGAAGGCCGCGGCCTCGGCGCGGGCGAATTTCTCGGCGATGCGCCCGGCGAGCCAGGCCTCGATGTCGAAGGCGGAATCGTCGAGCAGCCGCTGGCTGATCTTCGGGAGCGCCGAAAGCTCGTGCAGCGGGATCGAGATGCGGTCGATCGCCGGGGTGCCGGTCTCGGCCGCCGCGTCGCTCTCGGTCGCCCAGCCGGCGCCGACCTCGGTCGTGTCCACGAGCACGTCGTAGGCGGTCGCCTCGACGTGGACGACATTGGCGATGCGCCGGATCGAGGCGGTCGAGTCGAGCACGCCGCGGATGGTCTCGGCGGTCTCCGGATCGACGAGATACCCGCCGTCGGCGGCGACCGCCGAGGTCATCGCCTTGCCCTCGAGCTCGAGGCCGCGCAGCCCCTCGTCGTCGCCCGAGCGGAGATAGGACCCGAAGGCCTTGGCGTGCGGCGCCGTCTCGTCGGCGGCGCGGGCGAGCGCCGGGCGCGCCGGGCTCTGCATCTTGCGATCAAGCATGGTCAGTCGCTCTTCCTGCTGTTGAAGCCGCGCGTGAAGCTCCTGCCGGAACTCCCCGAAATCTTTTGCGAAACCCGCCATCGCGCGCTTCGCCTCGGCCACCGGCGCGGGGGTCGCGCCGGTCTCGGTCGTCTCGGTCATGCCATCCTCCGGATTGCTCGTCGTCAGCCGCGCAGCGCCCGGCGCGCGGCCTGAAACCCGTCCGCGAGCGCGCGCAGCGCCTCCGCCCCGGGGTCCGCCTTGGCCTGCGCCCGTGCCTCGGGAAGCATCGGGAAAGTCACCAGCGAAACCTCCCAGAGATCCACCCCGGTCAGCAGCCGCCCGGTCCCGCGCCGCTCCGCGCTCACCGTTCGGTAGCCGATCGAGAGCCCCTCGATCGCGCCCGCCTTCAGAAGCGCCGCCGCCTCGCGCCCGCGCGCCACCTCCGTCAGGAGCCGCCCGCGCACGAAGAGCCCACGCGCGTCCTCGCGCACCTCCTCCCAGACGCCGATCGGCTGCGCGGGGTCATGCTGCCAGAGCATCCGCACCGCGCGGCCCCGCCCGAGCGCGCCCGCGAAGGCCCCGGGCGCCACGGCGTCGCCGCCCTGATCGGGCGCGCCGAAGAGGCTCGCGTAGCCCTCGATCCGCGCCGCCCCGTCCAGCGCGACCTCCGCGCCCGCGAACTTGCGTTCCAGTTCCATCCCGCCCCTCCTCACGGCGCCACCTGCACCATCGACTGCATCGCCTGCGCGAGGATCATCCCCACCACGCCGTAGACGGTGATCCAGAGCCGTCGCTCGAGCCGCTCCATCATCGCCTCGATCTTCTCGAGCCGGCGATGCACGGTCTCGAACTGCAGCCGCGCCATCGCCTCGTGCGCCTCCAGCCGGAGCGCCGGCGCGCAGGCCGGCGTGTCGGGGCCCTGCCGCCCGTCCCGCGCCTCAATCATCGGTCTCGTCCTCCGCCGCCGGTTCGGCCGGCAGGCCGAGAAGCCGGCGCTTCTCGGCGCGCGTCAGGAAACCCGCCGCGCCCACGCGCGCCCATTGCGCGTCGCGCTCCGCGGCGAGGGCCGGCACCTGGTCGAGATCGGGCTTGAGCGCGAGCGCCTCGCCGAAATGATCCGAGAGCCAGTCGCCCAGCGCCGCCGTCACCCGCGCCGCGAGCGGCAGCACCGTGAGCCGGAAGAACGCGCGGTTCGCCTCCTGGTAATTGGCGTAGGTGGCATCCCCCGGCAGGCCGAGCAGCATCGGCGGCACCCCGAAGGCGAGCGCGATCTCGCGGGCCGCCGCCTCCTTCGTCTTCTGGAATTCCATGTCCGAGGGCGAGAACCCCATCGGCTTCCAGTCGAGCCCGCCGTCGAGGAGCATCGGCCGCCCCGCGTTGCGCGCCCCCTGGTGATAGCTCTCCATCTCCGCCACGAGCCGGTCGTACTGCTCCGGCGCGAGGCCCCCGGCGCCGTCGCCGCCCTGATAGACGATCGCGCCCGAGGGTCGCGCCGCGTTGTCCAGAAGCGCCTTCGACCAGCGCGAGGCAGCATTGTGCACGTCGACCGCCTGCGCTGCCGCCTGCATCGGCGAGAGCCCGTGGTGGTCGTCCTGCGGGTGAAAGCTGCGCACGTGGCAGACGGGCGCGGGCCGGGCCGTCGCGTCGAAGCGGTGCGTGCGCCCCGCCACCGTGTAGGCATGCGCCGACGGCCAGCCGTCCGGCCCCGGCACGACGCGCATCCGGTCCGAGCGCAGGACATGGAGTTCCACCGGCACGCCCGTCTCGCCGGCCACCGCCTCCATCCAGGCGTCGCCGCTCAGGAGAAGCTGGCCGTAGAAAGCCTCCATCAGCTCGGCGCGCCCCTGCGCCGGGTTCGGCCGGCGCAGGAGCGACAGGATCGCGTGGCTCTCGTAGCGCCGCGCGACATCCTGCAGGACGAGCGGCAGCGCCGCGGCGGATTCGGCGACGAGCTTCACCGCGCGAAAGCCCACCGGGTTGCCGGCGAAGCCCGCCCGCGTCAGCGCGCCGGTCTCGCGCGGGCTCCAGGCGACGCGCCCCGACCCCGCCCATGCGATCACCGGCGCGGCGGCGCTCGCCTTGGCCTCGGGCGCGGGGCGGCGGCGGAAGGGAAAGACCATGCGGGGCTCCTTCGTGTCCTCGGCGCCGGGGCCGGGCCCCGCGCCGTCTCGAAGGGCGTTCTAGCCGCGCCCGTGTTAAGCGCGGGAAACCCCGCCGCACGCCCCGCGCGGCGGCGCGCAACAGGTGGACCGA
>NZ_JAWLFS010000079.1:0-11649 GCF_041685465.1 Rhodosalinus sp.
GGCGACCCCGAGGCGCTGCTTGCGCGGATGGCGGAGCAGCTCGCCCGGCGCGACGCGACGCAGCCCACGAAAGAGCGCACCGCCGGCTCGACCTTCCGCAACCCCGCCGGGTTTTCCTCGACCGGCCGGGCGGATGACACCCACGATCTCAAGGCCTGGAAGCTGATCGAGGAGGCGGGGATGCGCGGTGCGCGCGAGGGCGGCGCGGTGATGTCGGAAAAACACGCCAACTTCCTCGTCAACGCCGGGGGCGCGACGGCCGCGGACCTCGAGGCGCTGGGCGAGCGCGTCCGAAAAAGGGTTTTCCAATCAAGCGGAATAGAGCTAGACTGGGAAGTCATGAGGGTCGGTCAACCGGCCCCCGACGAGAGCCGGGACGACGCAGAAGCCCGGCGCGACCGAGGCAGGCGCGACTGAGGCAGACAGCAGTCCGCCGCACACCAAGACCACACGGCCCGGCCGGCATCCGCCGCGCGGGGTATGACAATTCGGGCCGAGACCCGAGGGGCAGTGCGAGGCGAGCGCGGGGATGTCGGGCAGGACACACCCCAGAGTGGCGGTTCTGATGGGCGGTCTTTCGGCCGAGCGGGAGGTGTCGCTCTCCTCGGGCCGCGAGTGCGCCGCGGCACTCCGGGATGAGGGCGTCGAGGCGGTCGAGATCGACGCGGGCCGCGACCTGCCGGCGCGGCTGGCCGAGGCGGCGCCCGACGTGGTGCTCAACGCCTTGCACGGCCGCTGGGGCGAGGACGGCTGCGTGCAGGGCCTGCTCGAATGGCTCGGCCTGCCCTACACGCATTCCGGCGTCCTGGCCTCCGCCCTCGCCATGGACAAGCAGCGCGCGAAGGCGGCCTTCGCCGAGGTCGGCCTGCCCGTGGCCGAGAGCCGGATCGTGCCGCAGGCCGAGGCCGAGGCGGCGCATGTCCTGCCGCCCCCTTACGTCATCAAGCCGAACGCCGAGGGCTCCTCCGTCGGCGTCTACATCGTGGAGAGGGAGGCCGCGGCGCCGCCCGCGCTCGGCCCCGAGATGCCCGCCGAGGTGATGGTCGAGGCCTTCGCGCCCGGGCGCGAGCTGACGACGACCGTGCTCGGCGCCGGGCCGGTGCAGCGCGAGGCGCGCGCGCTCGGCGTCACCGACATCGTGACCGAGGGCTGGTACGACTATGCCGCCAAGTACACCCCCGGCGGCTCGCGCCACGTCCTGCCGGCCGAGATCCCCGACGAGATCGCCGCGCTCTGCGAGGACTACGCGATCCGCGCGCATGCCGCGCTCGGCTGCCGGGGGGTGAGCCGCACCGATTTCCGCTGGGATGAAAGCCGGGGCGCCGAGGGGCTCGTGGTGCTGGAGCTCAACACGCAGCCCGGCATGACGCCCACCTCGCTCTCGCCCGAGCAGGCGCGCGCGGCGGGCATGGGGTTCGGCGCGCTCTGTCGCTGGATGGTGGAGGATGCGTCATGTGGCCGCTGACCCGGCGCCGGGCCGCGGCGCCCCGGCGCGATCCGGCGCCGTCGCGCTGGGCGTTCCGGATGCAGCGGGTCATGCTCACGCCGAGCGTCCGGGTGGCGCTGCGCATGGGCCTGCCGGTCGCCGCCGTCGTTGCGGCCGGCGCGCTCTGGCTCGGCGATGCCGCGCGGCGCGACCATCTGCTGGGCCATGTCGCCGAGGCGCGTGCGGCGATCGAGAGCCGGCCGGAGTTCCGGGTGGAGCTCATGGCGATCGACGGGGCGAGCGTCGACCTCGCGGAGGAGATCCGCGCGACGCTGCAACTCGACCTGCCGACGACGAGCTTCGACCTCGACCTCGACGCCCTGCGCGCCGAGGTCGCCGCGCTCGCGCCGGTGAAATCGGTGAGCCTGCGCATCCGCCCCGGTGGCGTCCTGCAGCTTGCGGTGGAGGAGCGCACGCCGGCCGTGGTCTGGCGCAGCGCCGAGGGCCTGCGCCTGCTCGACACCGGCGGGCACGTCGTGCGCGAGATCGCCGCGCGGGCGGACAGGCCCGACTTGCCGCTGATCGCGGGGGCGGGCGCCGACGGGCACGTGACCGAGGCGCGCGCGCTTCTGGCGGCGGCGCGGCCGCTCGCGCCGCGGGTGCGCGGGCTCCTGCGCGTGGGCGAGCGGCGCTGGGATCTCGTGCTCGACCGCGGGCAACGGATCATGCTGCCGGTCGATCGCCCGCGCGATGCGCTCGACCGCGTGATCGCGATGGATGGCGCAGAGGATCTGCTGGCGCGGGACGTGGCGGCGGTGGACATGCGGCTCGCCGAGCGGCCGACGCTTCGGCTCAATCCGCCGGCGGTGGACGAACTTCACCGCATCCGGCGGATCGAATGGGGAGAGGACTGAGGCGGCATGAACGAGCTCTATCAATCCCAGCGCGCGATGCGCGCGATGCGCAAGGCGGCGATGCAGCGCGGCGTGGTGGCGATTCTCGACGTGGGCACCTCCAAGATCGCCTGCCTCGTGCTGCGCTTCGACGGCGCCGACGGCGCGCGGCCCTCGGACGGGGTCGGGCCGCTGGCCGGACAGGCGGGGTTCCGCGTGATCGGCGCGGCCACGACGCGCTCGCGCGGTGTGCGTTTCGGAGAGATCGCGGCGATGCAGGAGACCGAGCTCGCCATCCGCACCGTGCTCAAGACCGCGCAGAACATGGCGCAGATCCGCGTCGATCACGTGATCGCCAGCTTCTCGGGCGCCGAACCGCGGTCCTACGGCCTCGCCGGGCAGGTGGAGGTCGCAGAGCAGACGGTGAGCGAGCAGGACGTCGCGCGCGTGCTCGCCGCCTGCGACGTGCCCGACTACGGCGAGGGGCGCGAGGTGCTGCACGCGCAGCCGGTGAACTTCGCGCTCGACCACCGTACGGGGCTCTCGGACCCGCGCGGGCAGATCGGCAACACGCTCGCGGCGGACATGCACATGCTGACGGTGGACGCGCAGGCGGTGCAGAACCTCGCGCACGCGGTCAAGCGCTGCGACATGGAACTCGCGGGCCTCGCCTCCTCGGCCTATTGCGCGGGCATCTCGGCGCTGGTGGAGGACGAGCAGGAACTCGGCGCGGCCTGCATCGACATGGGCGGCGGCGCCACCGGCGTGTCGATCTTCATCAAGAAGCACATGATCTACGCCGACTCGGTGCGCATGGGCGGCGATCACGTGACCGGCGACATCTCGATGGGGCTGTCCGTGCCGACCTCGGTCGCCGAGAGGATCAAGACCTTCCACGGCGGGGTGGTGGCCACCGGCATGGACGACCGCGAGATGATCGAGATCGGCGGCGACACCGGCGACTGGGAGCACGACCGGCGCAGGGTCAGCCGCGCGGAACTCATCGGCATCATCCGTCCCCGGGTCGAGGAGATCCTCGAGGAGGTGCGCGCGCGCCTCGACGCGGCCGGCTTCGAGCATCTGCCGAGCCAGCAGATCGTGCTCACCGGCGCGGCGAGCCAGGTGCCCGGCCTCGACGGTCTCGCGGCGCGAATCCTCGGCCAGCGGGTGCGCCTCGGCCGGCCGATGCGGGTGCACGGGCTGCCGCAGTCGGTGACGGGGCCCGGCTTCTCGGCCGCGGTCGGCCTCTGCCTCTTCGCCGCGCATCCGCAGGACGAGTGGTGGGATTTCGAGATTCCCGCCGACAGCTACCCGGCACGAAGCCTGCGCCGCGCGGTGCGATGGTTGCGCGAGAACTGGTAACCCCCAGATGTCCGCAAGCCGGCAAAATACCGCTAATGATAGCCAAATCCGCGCCATATTTGGCGGGTTTCGGCGCTTTTTCTCGTGACGAATTGGCGACAAGTCGATAGGATCGCCCCAGACAGGCAGATCCAGGGCTCGCGAAACGGGGCCGGACAACGACAGGCGGACAGAGCGATGACACTCAACCTTTCCCTGCCCGGGCAGGAAGAGCTGAAGCCCCGGATAACCGTCTTCGGGGTGGGCGGTGCCGGGGGCAACGCCGTCAACAACATGATCGACAAGGAGCTCGGCGGCGTCGAGTTCGTGGTGGCGAACACCGACGCGCAGGCGTTGCAGCAGACCCGCGCCGAACACCGCATCCAGCTCGGCGTGAAGGTGACCGAGGGGCTGGGCGCCGGGGCACGGGCCAGCGTGGGCGCCAAGGCCGCGGAGGAATCGATCGAGCAGATCGTCGATCACCTCGCCGGGGCGCACATGTGCTTCATCACCGCCGGCATGGGCGGCGGCACCGGGACCGGCTCGGCGCCGATCATCGCGCAGGCCGCGCGGGAACTCGGCGTGCTGACCGTCGGCGTCGTGACCAAGCCCTTCCAGTTCGAGGGCGGCAAGCGGATGCGGCAGGCCGAGGAGGGCGTCGAGGCCCTTCAGAAGGTCGTCGATACCCTCATCATCATTCCGAATCAGAACCTCTTCCGCCTCGCCAACGAGAAGACGACCTTCACCGAGGCGTTCTCGCTGGCCGACGACGTGCTCTACCAGGGCGTGAAGGGGGTCACCGACCTCATGGTGCGGCCGGGCCTCATCAACCTCGATTTCGCCGACGTGCGCGCGGTGATGGACGAGATGGGCAAGGCCATGATGGGCACCGGCGAGGCCGAAGGCGAGGATCGCGCGATCCAGGCCGCCGAGAAGGCGATCGCCAACCCGCTCCTCGACGAGATCTCGCTGCGCGGCGCCAAGGGCGTGCTGATCAACATCACCGGCGCGCACGACCTGACGCTCTTCGAGCTCGACGAGGCGGCGAACCGCATCCGTGAAGAGGTCGACCCGGACGCCAACATCATCGTCGGCTCCACCCTCGATACCGAAATGGCGGGCATGATGCGTGTCTCGGTCGTGGCTACCGGCATCGACGTGACCGCCGAGCAGCAGGACGTGCCCGTGCCGCGCCGCCCGCTGTCGCGCCCGCTGGATCGGGCCGAGACCGAACAGCCGGCCGAGCCCGACCGGACGGAGGCGCCGGCCGCGCCCGAGCCCTACGAGGCACCTGCCGCGGCCGAGGTGGCCGAGGCTGCGGAAGAGGGACCGCTCTTTGCGCAGGCCGAAGTGACGGAGGAGCCGGTCGAGGACGATCTGCCGCCGCCCGCCTATCAGCCGCGCCACGCCGAGACGGAGGGCCCGGCCGCAAGCGTCGAGACGGAGGATGCCTCCGAGCGCTTCGTCGCGTCGCAGCCGTCGTCGCCGGGCGCCCCCTCGCCGGAGGCGCGGGCCCGCCTCGAGCAGGCCGTGCGCCGCGCCCCGCGCCCCTCCGGAGAGGCCGCGCGCGAGGTCGAGGACGCGCCGGCCGAGCGGTCGCGCTTCGGGATCAATTCGCTCATCAACCGGATGACCGGAAGCGAGTCGGGGCAGAAGGCGCCGGCGCCTGCGCAACGGCGCACGCCGCCCGCACTCGGCAGCGCCGAGAGCGCGCCCTACGATCACGACGACGAGCAGGATCCGGATCAGGAGCGGATCGAGATCCCGGCCTTCCTGCGGCGTCAGGCGAACTGACGCGCCACGCAGGCGCAGCGTCTTGTCGGGGCCGCCTTCGGGCGGTCCTTTCACGTTGAAAACGGATGTGATTTCCGGTGCCTGCGTTCCGATGCGGCACTGTTGCAGAGCGTCGCAAAGCGTGAATTGAGCTTCCCGCGCCAGGCGCGTTAACACGATCCTCACCATAACCCGGGCGACGCGGGCAGGGCGTCGCGGGTGGTGATCGGGGGCAGCAACCGTGCAGAACACAGTCAGACAGAACGTGCGCTTCGATGGCGTCGGCCTGCATTCGGGGCGACCGGCGCGCATGGTGATCCGGCCCGCCGCGGTGGACCATGGCATCCGGTTCCGGCGGATGGACGTCACCGAGGCCGGAACCGACCCGGTCGTACCGGCGCACTGGGAGGCGGTGACAACCTCGCCGCTCTGCACGCGGCTGGTCAACGGCGCAGGCATCTCCGTCTCCACCGTCGAGCACGTGATGGCGGCGCTCGCCGGCACCGGAATCCACAACGCGCTCGTCGAGATCGACGGTCCGGAAGTTCCGATTCTCGACGGCTCGGCCGCGCCCTTCGTGCGGGCGCTCCTCGCCTGCGGGGCGCAGCGGCTGCCGGCGCCTGTGCGCGCGCTCGAGGTCCTGCGCGAGGTGCGTGTCGAGACCGAGACGGGCTGGGCCGCGCTCTCGCCCGCGGAGGGGGTCGAAATGGCCTTCCACATCGACTTTCCCGATCCGGCGATCGGACAGCAGGACCTGGCGCTCGATCTGGGCAATGGCGCCTTCGTGCGCGAGCTTTGCGATGCGCGCACCTTCTGCCGCCAGCAGGATGTCGAGGCGATGCGCGCGGCCGGGCTCGCGCTCGGGGGCACGTTCGACAACGCGGTGGTGGTGAACGGCGCCTGCGTGCTCTCCCCGGGCGGTCTGCGCCGCGCGGACGAGGCCGTGCGGCACAAGATGCTCGATGCCGTGGGCGACCTCGCGCTTGCGGGCGGCCCGGTGCTCGGGCGGTACACCGGTCACCGTGCCGGCCACGCGCTCACCAATGCCCTGCTGCGCAAGCTTTTCGCGACGCCGGGTGCGGTGCGCATGGTGACCTGCAGCGGCGCGCGGGCAGCGCGCCTGCCGGGCGTCGGCGCCGATCTCGGGGAGATGCCGGCGGTCGCCTGACGCGGGCGCGCCGCGGGTGCAAAGACGTTTTGCCTCGCAATCAACTGTGCTAGGACCGGCGCGAAGAAGCGCGCGCCGCGGGTGGCGGCGCGCGGATGGGGTGGAGTGCGGATGACGGGCACGAAGGTGCTGAGCAGGGCAATCGCCGCGGGACTGCTCGTGGCGCTGGTGGCAGGGTGCGGCGACCGGCCGCCCGGCGGCGTCGACGATGATGCGCCGCTCGACTCCTTCAGCGCCGAACAGATCTTCGAACGCGGGGAATTCGAGCTCGCGCGCAACCGCCACGAGGACGCGGCCTCCTATTTCTCGGAGATCGAGCGGCTGTATCCCTATTCCGAATGGGCCGAGCGCGCGCTCATCATGCAGGCCTTCGCCTGGCACGAGGAGGGCAACTACGAGGAGGCGCGCGCCGCGGCGCAGCGCTATCTCGATGTCTACCCCGCGACCGACGATGCGGCCTATGCGCAGTACCTGCTGGCACTCAGCTATTACGATCAGATCGAGGATGTCGGCCGCGACCAGGGCGTCACCTTTCAGGCGCTTCAGGCGCTCCGCGAGGTGATCGAGCGCTACCCGGAAAGCGAGTACGCGCGCTCCGCGATCCTCAAGTTCGAACTGGCCTTCGACCATCTCGCCGGCAAGGAAATGGAAGTCGGCCGCTATTACCTGAAGCGCGGGAACTATGCCGCGGCCGTGAACCGCTTCCGCGTGGTCGTCGAGGATTTCCAGACCACGACCCACACGCCCGAAGCGCTGCACCGGCTGGTCGAGGCCTATCTCTCGCTCGGGCTCACCGACGAGGCGCAGACCGCGGGGGCGATCCTCGGATACAACTATCAGGGCTCCGACTGGTACGAGGACAGCTACGCGCTCCTGACGGGTGAGGGGCTGGAACCCGAGGCGCGCGGCGACAACTGGCTTTCGGCCATCTACCGGCAGGTGCTCAGAGGCGAATGGCTGTGAGACGCGGGGCGTAGCCTGCATGCTGCGTGCCCTCGACATCCGGGACATGCTGATCATCGACCGGCTGGAGCTTCGCGCCCGGCCGGGTCTCAACGTGCTCACCGGCGAGACGGGGGCGGGCAAGTCGATCCTGCTCGACTGCCTCGGCTTCGTGCTCGGCTGGCGGGGGCGGGCGGAGCTTGTCCGCGAAGGCGCCGATCAGGGCGAAGTAGTGGCCGAGTTCGCGCTCACGCCCGATCACCCCGCGCATGCCGTGCTCGCCGAGGCGGGGCTGCCGGACGAGGAGGACACGCTGCTTCTGCGCCGGGCGAACCGGCGCGGCGGCGCCAAGACCGCCTGGGTCAACGACCGGCGTGTCTCGGGCGAGATCCTGCGCCGGCTCTCGGAGACGCTTGTCGAACTCCACGGCCAGCAGGACGACCGCGGCCTTCTGGACCCGCGCGCGCATCGCGGCCTCCTGGATGCCTTCGGCGGGCTCGAGGAGCCGCTCGCCGCGGTCCGCGCCGCCTGGGGTGAACGGCGCGCGGCGAAAAAGCGCCTGGAGGAGGCGGAGGCCGCGCTCGCCGAGGCCCGCGCGGAGGAGGAGTATCTCCGCCATGCGGCCGGCGAACTCGACGATCTCGCGCCCGAGCCGGGCGAGGAGGAGGCGCTCGACGCCCGCCGCCGCATGATGCAGGGCGCCGAGCGCGTGCGCGAGGACGTGGCGCGCGCGCAGGCGGCCCTCGGCCCGCAGGGCGCCGAGGGCGCGATGGGCGACGCGCTGCGCTGGCTCGAGGGCGCGGCCGAGACGACCGAGGGCCGGCTCGAGGAGCCGCTCGCCGCGCTCTCCCGCGCGATGGTCGAACTCGGCGAGGCGGTCTCGGGCGTCGAGGAGGTGCTGCAGGCGCTCGCCTTCGATCCGCTGGAACTCGAACAGGTGGAGGAGCGGCTTTTCGCCATCCGCGGCCTCGCGCGGAAGCATCAGGTGATGCCCGACGAGCTGCCGGATCTGGCCGACCGCCTGCGCGCGCGCCTCGAGGCGCTCGACGCGGGCGAGGGGGAGATCGCGCGCCTGCGCGCCGAGGCGCAGGAGGCCGAGGCCGCCTATGCCGCCGCCGCCGGGGCGCTCACCGCCGCGCGGCAGGAGGCGGCCGGGCGCCTCGACGCCGCGGTGACGGCCGAGCTCGCGCCGCTGCGGATGGAGCGCGCGGCCTTCGAGACGCGCATCGCGGAGGCCGAGCCGGGGCCGGAGGGCCGCGACGCGGTGCAGTTCATGGTCGCGACCAATCCGGGCGCACCGGCCGGCCCCCTCGACCGCATCGCCTCCGGCGGGGAGCTCAGCCGCTTCCTGCTCGCGCTCAAGGTCTGCATCGCCGCGCACGACCGCGGCGTGACCATGATCTTCGACGAGATCGACCGCGGCGTGGGCGGCGCAACCGCCGACGCCGTGGGCCGCCGGCTCAAGGCGCTCGCCGACGGCGGGCAGGTGCTGGTGGTGACCCATTCGCCGCAGGTCGCGGCGCTCGGCGCGCATCACTGGCGGGTGAGCAAGCGCGTGGACGACGGCGTCACGCTGACCGACATCGCGGCCCTCGACGCCGCGGGCCGGGTCGAGGAGCTTGCCCGGATGCTCGCCGGCGACCGCATCACCGCCGAGGCCCGCGCCGCCGCCGAATCGCTGCTGGCAGGGTAGGGTGCGTGCTTGCAGGCACCGCTACGGACGTGGTGGCGCAGGTGCGTGCAAGCACGCACCCTACGCCGGGCCGGTCAGCCTCCCTTGTCGCGCTCGCCAGGCTCGGGCGTGAGGCCGTAGCGCGCGGCGAGCCGCCAGACGTGGTCGGGCACCATGTTCTTCATCTTCGCGGGATGCGCGCGGCGCAGGTGCAGAACGGTCTCGATCGCCTTCATCTCGACCCGCGTGCGGGCGAACTCCAGCCCGCGCGGCCCTGTGCGCGGCTGCAGCCAGGCCACGATGGGCCGCACCCAGTTGGGCATCCGGCGCAGCGGCAGGCCGCCCGCCGCGCGTTCGGTGTTGACCATGAAGCCCTTCACGGCCGCGTCGCGCTTGCCCTTGTCGGTGAGCGGCGCGGTTGTCAGCCGGTCGCCGAGCGCGGCGAGCATCTCCTCGCCGCGGGCGTTGCGCGCGATCACCCATTGCTCGCCGTCGCCGGCCATGTAGCCCACCGTCACGTCGGCGAGGCGATTGGTGTAGTCCACGCAGGTCTTGCAGGTCATCGGGAAGAAATCCGCCGGAAGGTCCGAGAGCGGCAGTTTCAGAAACGGGATGAAACGCGGCTTGCGCCCGTCGTCGAACCGCAGCTCGACGCGGTAGTCGGCGCGGAACTCCAGATAGCTGATCGTCTCGGGCCGGTCGTCCAGCCGGGCGAGGAAGTGGTGGAAGTTCTCGGTCGTCGTGTTGTCCGAACAGGGCGTGCCGATCACGTAGATGCGGTCGAAGCCGAGTTCGTCCTCCAGCGCGCGCAGCGCGTAGACCTGGCAGGGGATGCCCACCAGCGCGATGCGCCGGTGCCCGGCCGCGCGCGCGGGCTCAAGGAGCGCGAGCGTCGGCGCGTAGCCCATCCGCATCCCCCGGCAGCGCGCCATCGCGTCGGGGTCGGTCACGATCACCGGCTGCGGCTTCCAGCGGTCGTCGGGGTGCGGCGCGACGGCGAGGACCGCGTCCACCGTACCGCTGCGCAAGAGCTCGGCGGCGAGCGCGGTGGTGATGCCGGTCCATTGCGCGCCGTCGGCGGGCGGATCGAGGCGCGCGCGCCACATCGCGCGGGCGACGCCGAAGAAGGCCTCTTCGCCGTGCTCCGGGTCGGCGGCGCGGCCGTGCGCCTTCGCCTCGAGGCCGGGATAGTCGGGGCGGATGAACTGGCAGGCCCGCCCGCAGGCCCGGCCGTCGTCCATGCGCGAGACGCCGCAGTCAGTGCAGAGGCCGGGCCGGGCCGCGCCGCCGAGCGCCGGCGCGGCGATCCCCGCGGGGAGGTCGAGGTCGGACGGGGGCAGGGTCATGCGCGGCTCCGGTCGCTTGGCGCGAGTGTCGACTCGGTCGCCTCGAATTGTCAAGTTTTCCTGACAGATCGCAGTTGATCGCGAAAGCGCGTGCCGCCACGCTCCCCCGGTTGCGGGCGTTGTCGCGGGCGCGAGGACCGACCGGCGCGCGGGCGAGCGTCCCGCCGCGCCATTCGCCGAACGGATTTTCAGGATGCGTCCCGGACTTGACGCAGGTCAAGGAAGCGATCCCCGCCCCGGGCGATGAGTGAGCGGAAACGCACGACCTACGGACCAAGGAGGCCCGCATGAAATCCCTCAAAGCCACGCTGGCCGGAAGCGCTGCCGCGCTCGCGCTGGCCAGCCCCGCACTGGCACAGGAAGAGCTTCGCGACTGGGCGCTCGACATGTTCAGCCCGGTGCCCTCGACCGTTCCGGCGCTCGAGGGCAACGTCGTCACCCCCGAGAAGATCGATCTCGGCAAGGCGCTCTTCTTCGACCCGCGCATGTCCGCCTCGGGCGTGTTCTCCTGCAACTCCTGCCACAACGTGGGCACCGGCGGCGACGACAACATGCCGGTCTCGATCGGCCACGGCTGGCAGACGGGCCCGCGCAACTCGCCCACGGTGTTCAACGCCGTCTTCAACGAGGCGCAGTTCTGGGATGGCCGCGCCGCCGACCTCGCCGAGCAGGCGAAGGGCCCGGTGCAGGCGGGCGTCGAGATGGCGAACACGCCGGAGAACGTGCTCAAGACGCTGAACTCGATGCCCGAATACGTCGAATGGTTCGAGGAGTCCTTCCCGGCGGAGGATGACCCGGTCACCTTCGACAACTTCGCCAAGGCCATCGAGGCCTTCGAGGCGACGCTGATCACGCCCGCGCCCTTCGACGCCTGGCTCAACGGCAACGACGACGCGATGACCGAAGAAGAGGTCGCGGGCCTCGAGACCTTCCTCGAGGCGGGCTGCGCGAGCTGCCACAACGGCGTGAACCTCGGCGGCAACGGCTATTATCCCTTCGGCCTCGTGGAGCGTCCGGGCGCGGACATCCTGCCCGAGGGCGACAAGGGCCGCTTCACGGTGACCGAGACGGTGGACGACGAATACGTC
>NZ_JAWLFS010000080.1:0-11612 GCF_041685465.1 Rhodosalinus sp.
CATGGTGCTGCCGGAGAGATTCGAACTCTCGGCCTCTCCCTTACCAAGGGAGTGCTCTACCCCTGAGCTACGGCAGCCCGGCGCGGCGCCGGCGTGGCGGCCCGTCGCGGGGCGCGTCGTAGACGCTTCGCTTGCGGCGCGCAAGCGCAATCTGGACGCCGCGGTGCGGCTGGGTTAGGGAGCCCCATGACCGGCGGATCGAAGGACAGGCGGCCGCGTCCTCCGGCAGAGGACGCGCGCGAGGCGCGGCTGAGCGCGGCGCTCAAGGCGAACCTCGCGCGGCGCAAGGCACAGGCCCGCGCGCGCCGGGCCTCGGACACCGACGAGACCGCGCGACGCGCCGCGCCTCCGGAGAACGAAGACCAGTGAGCATGGAGTCGATCGTCGTGACGGGCAACGGCCCGCTGTCGGGCCAGGTGCCCATCGCCGGCGCCAAGAACGCCTGCCTGGCGCTCATGCCCGCGGCGCTGCTGACCGAGGAGCCGCTGACGCTGACCAATGCGCCGCGCCTGTCGGACATCCGCACGATGAGCGCGCTGCTCGGCTCGCTCGGGTGCGAGGTCGCGCCGCTGCAGGAGGGCCGGGTCCTCGCCCTGTCGGGGCACGGGCTGACAGGCCACGTCGCGCATTACGACATCGTGCGGAAGATGCGCGCCTCCATCCTCGTGCTGGGGCCGCTTCTGGCGCGCGACGGTCAGGCCGTCGTGTCGCTCCCCGGCGGTTGCGCGATCGGCGCGCGGCCGGTCGATCTGCACCTCTCCGCGCTCGAGGCGCTCGGCGCCGAGATGGAGCTCGCCGAGGGTTACGTCCACGCCCGCGCGCCTGCCGGCGGGCTCCGCGGCGGGCGCATCGCCTTTCCCTTCGTCTCGGTCGGCGCGACGGAGAACGCGCTGATGGCCGCGACGCTCGCCCGGGGCACGAGCGTGATCGAGAACGCCGCCTGCGAGCCCGAGATCGTGGACCTCGCGCGCTGCCTGCGCGCGATGGGCGCGCGGATCGCCGGGGAGGGCACCGAGCGGATCGAGGTCGAGGGGGTGGAGCGGCTCGGCGGCGCGACGCACCGCGTCGTTGCCGACCGCATCGAGCTCGGCACCTACATGCTCGCGCCCGCGATCTGCGGCGGCGAGGTGGAGTGCCTCGGCGGCGGGCTCGACCTGCTGCCCGGCTTTGCCGAGACGCTCGAGGCCGCGGGCATCACCCTGCGCGAAACCGAGGGCGGTGTCGCCGCGTCACGCGGCGAGGGCCGCCTCCGCGCCGTGAACGTGGCGACCGCCCCCTACCCCGGCTTTCCCACGGACCTGCAGGCGCAGATGATGGCGCTGCTCTGCCTCGCCGACGGGGTCAGCGTGCTGGAGGAGCGCATCTTCGAGAACCGTTTCATGCATGCGCCCGAACTCATGCGCATGGGCGCGCGGATCGAGGTGCAGGGCGGCACGGCGACGGTCACGGGCGTCGAGCGCCTCAAGGGCGCGCCGGTCATGGCGACCGACCTGCGCGCGAGCGTCTCGCTCATCCTCGCCGCCCTCGCCGCGGAGGGAGAGACGCGCGTCAATCGCGTCTACCACCTCGACCGCGGCTACGAGGAGGTGGAGGCGAAGCTCTCCGCCATCGGCGCGAAGATCGAACGGGTCAGGACATGAGCGATGACGCGCGCTACGCCGACGGCCGCGAAAGGCCCCTCGACCTCGGCGCGCTGGACACCGAGGACCTGAAGGTGATCTCCGCGCTGGTCCAGGACGCGGTCTTCCCGGCGACGGAGATGCGCTGGGAGCGCCGGCGCCGCCGTTTCGCGCTTCTCGTCAATCGCTTCCGCTGGGAAGATCGCCCGGCGGCCGAGGCGCGGGCGCGGCCCTACGAGCGCACGCGCGCACTGCTGATCGTCGAGAACGTGGAGCGGGTGTCGAGCCTCGGCATCGACCGCGACGATCCGGACACGGTGCTCTCGCTTCTGGCGCTCGACTACGACGGCCCGCCCGAGGGGCCGGGCACGCTGACCTTCGTCCTCGCCGGCGACGGCGCGATCCGCCTCGCGGTCGAGGCGCTGGAGGTGCGGCTTCGCGACGTCACCCGCCCCTACGCCGCGCCCTCGGGCAAGGCCCCGGACCACGGGGCCTGAGGCATGCCGGCGCACCCCGCCGACGGCGGGGCATGGCGCCGCGTGCGGGCTTGAGACCGGGGCGCGCGCTGGCTATGTCGCGGCAAGCCAAGGGAGATGCCGGTGCCCCAGTTCCTCGACACGACCCAAGCCGATTTCGACGCCGGCTTCGCGGCGCTTCTCGGCGCCAAGCGCGAGGAGAGCGCCGATGTCGACGCCGCCGTGCGCGCAATTCTCGAGGATGTGCGCGCGCGCGGCGACGCGGCGCTGATCGAGCTCACGGCCCGGTTCGACCGGGTGGAGCTGACGCCCGACCGCCTCGCCTTCACGCCCGCGGAGGTGGACGCGCTCTGCGCCGAGGTCTCGGCGGAGGACCGCGACGCGCTCGAGCTCGCCGCCGAGCGCATCCGCGCCTATCACGCGCGCCAGATGCCCGAGGACGTCGCCTTCACCGACCCGGAAGGCGCCACGCTCGGCTGGCGCTGGCGACCCGTGGGGGCGGCGGGGCTCTACGTGCCCGGGGGGCTCGCCTCCTATCCCTCGTCTCTCCTGATGAACGCGGTGCCGGCGCGCACCGCCGGCGTGCCGCGCCTCGCCGTGGCGGTGCCCACGCCGGACGGCCGCGCCAATCCGCTCGTGATGATGGCGGCGCGCATCGCGGGCGTGGACGAGATCTACCGCGTGGGCGGCGCACAGGCGATCGCGGCCTTCGCCTACGGCACCGAGACGATCCCGCCGGTGGACAAGATCACCGGGCCGGGCAACGCCTATGTCGCCGAGGCCAAGCGGCAGGTCTTCGGCCATGTCGGCATCGACATGATCGCGGGGCCGTCGGAGATCCTCGTGATCGCGGATGGCGACAACGATCCCGACTGGATCGCGCTCGACCTGCTCAGCCAGGCCGAGCACGACGCGAGCGCGCAGGCGGTGCTGATCACCCCCGACGGCGCCTTCGCCCGGGCGGTCGCCGCCGCGGTGGAGGCTCGGCTCGAGACGCTGGCGCGGCGCGACGTCGCGGGGGCGAGCTGGCGCGATTACGGCGCGGTGATCACGGTGCGCGACCTCGACGAGGCGGCGGCGCTCGCCGACCGGATCGCGCCCGAGCACCTTGAACTCTGCGTCGCCGATCCCGAGGCGCTCGCGGAGCGGATCGACAACGCGGGCGCGATCTTCCTCGGGCAATGGACGCCGGAGGCGATCGGCGACTACGTGGGCGGGCCGAACCACGTGCTGCCGACGGCGCGCTCGGCGCGCTTCTCCTCGGGGCTTTCGGTGCTGGACTTCCTGAAGCGCACGACGACCGCGCGCATGACGCCGGAGGCGATGCGTGCCATCGGCCCGGCGGCGGAGCGGCTGGCGCAGGCCGAGGGGCTGGGCGCGCACGGGGCGTCGGTGGCCGCCCGGCTCGACAGGCTGAACGGGTGAGCCGGAAAGAGACGATTGTGCGGGGCGGCCGCGCGGGCTAGTGACGGGCGCAGCACCTTCATCAACCGGATGCGCGCCCATGTCCCGCATCAGCCACATCGAGCTCGACGACTCGAGCCTGCCGCCGCCGACGCCCGAGATCGAGCAGGAGCGGCGCGTCGCGATGTTCGACCTGCTCGAAGAGAACCGCTTCGCCCTGCCCCGCCGCGATGACCGCACGGTGCCGCCCGGCCCCTATCGGGTGCATCTGTCGATCCGCGAAAAGCGGCTGGTCTTCGACGTGGCGACCGAAGGCGGTCAGACGGCGGCGGAGTTCCACCTCTCGCTCAGCCCCTTCCGGCAGGTGGTGAAGGATTATTTCCAGATCTGCGAGAGCTACTTCGACGCGGTCAAGAAGCTGCCGCCGAGCCAGATCGAGACGATCGACATGGCCCGCCGGGGCATCCACAACGAGGGCTCGCGCATCCTGATGGAGCGGCTGGAGGGCAAGGCGGACGTGGACGAGGACACCGCGCGGCGCCTCTTCACGCTGATCTGCGTGCTGCACTTCGGGGGGTGAACCGGTGGTGCGGGACCTGCCCCAGTCGGTCCTCTTCTGCTGCGACCACAACGCCGTCCGCTCACCGATGGCCGAGGGAATCACCAAGAAACTCTACGGTTTCGAGACCTACGTGCAGTCGGCCGGCGTGCTCTCGGAGCGGGAGATCGACGGCTTCGCCATCGCGGTCTGCGCCGAGATCGGGGTGGAGCTGTCGCGGCACCGCGTGCGCAGCTTCGACGAGATGCGGCAATGGGGCGACGACCTTTCGTCCTTCGATCTGGTGGTCGCGCTCTCGCCGGCGGCGCGGCACAAGGCGGTGGATCTGACGCGGTTCTGTCATCTGGAGGTGCTCTACTGGCCGATCGCCGACCCGACCGGCATCGGCGAGGCGCGGTCCGAGAAACTCGCCGCCTACCGCAGGAGCCGCGACCAGATCGCCGACAAGCTGCTGGAAACCTTCGGTCCCCCGCGCGCGGAGGCGGGCGCGTGAACGCGCTCGGGGTCGAGACGCTGACCGGCGCGGCGCTGGAGGCCGCGCTCGACGACGTGGCGCGGCTCAGGATCGAGGTTTTCCGTTCGTTTCCATATCTCTACGATGGGGACTTCGACTACGAGCGCCGCTATCTCGAGCCCTACCGCGAGAGTGACCGCGCGATCCTCGTCGGCGCCTTCGACGGGGCGCGGCTCGTCGGCGCGGCGACGGGCACGCCGCTTTCCGATCACGCCGCGGATTTCGCGGCCGCCTTCGCCGGAACGGGGCTCGACCTTTCGACGATCTTCTACTGCGCCGAATCGGTGCTCCTGCCCGGGTACCGCGGGCGCGGCATCGGGCACCGCTTCTTCGACCTGCGCGAGGCGCATGCAGGCCGGCTCGGCTTCGCGCGGGTCTGCTTCTGCGCGGTGGTGCGGCCGGAGGACCACCCGCTGCGGCCTGTGGATTACCGCCCGCTCGATCCTTTCTGGCACGGGCGGGGATACGCGCAGCTGCCCGGCGTCGTCGCGCGGTTCGCATGGAAGGACATCGACGCGCAGGTGGAGACCGGGAAACCGCTGCAATTCTGGATGCGCGACCTCTGAGCCCGGGCAAGCCCGTTGCAACGGGCTTGCAAGGCGCTTTCGCAAGCGCCTTGCCCGGCGCCAAGATCAGGAGACCGAAGGATGAAGATCGCCGCCGCCGCCTACCCCATGGACTTTCTCGACGGCTGGGCCGCCTACGAGGACAAGATCACGCGCTGGGTGGCCGAGGCCGCCGTCGCGGGGGCCGAGTTGCTCGTCTTTCCCGAATACGGCGCGATGGAGCTCGCCACGCTCGCCGGCCCGGAGGCGGCGGGCGATCTGGAGCGCTCGGCGCGCGCCGTCTCGGAACGCATGCCCGAGGCGACGGCGCTGCAGGCCCGGCTCGCGCAAGAGCACGGCGTGCACATCCTCGCCGCCTCCGGGCCGGTCTTCGACCCGGCGATCGGGGCGCGACCGGTCAACCGCGCGCATTTCCTCGCGCCTTCGGGGGCCGTGGGCCATCAGGACAAGGCGATCATGACCCGCTTCGAGCGTGAGGACTGGGCGATCGCGCCCGGCGGGCCGCTCCGCCTCTTCGACACGGCGCTCGGGCGGATCGGCGTGCTGATCTGCTACGACGCGGAGTATCCGCTCCTCGCCCGTGCCCTCGTCGAGGCCGGCGCGGAGATCCTCCTCGTGCCTTCCTGCACCGAGAAGCGCCCCGGCTACTGGCGCGTGCGCATCGGCGCGATGGCCCGCGCGCTCGAGGGGCAGTGCGTCACGGTCATGGCCTCCACCGTGGGCGACGCGCCCTGGTCCGAGGCGGTGGACACCAATACCGGGGCCGGCGGCGTCTTCGGCCCGCCCGACACCGGCTTTCCCGCGACCGGCGTGCTCGCCGCGGGCGACCTCGACCGCCAAGGCTGGACCCACGCGGAGATCGACGCCGCGGCCATCGCGCATGTCCGCGCCGACGGCGTGGTGCTCAACATGACCCACTGGGCCGAGCAGCCCGCGCGCACCGGCACCGTGGAGCGAGTCGCGCTCGGCTGATTCGCGGCTTGAAAACGGGCGCGTTTGCCCTCATTTACTCGAACGTCCGCGGACGGAGCGGACGGCGACGACAGGAGAGACCATGGCCAAGGAAGACACGCTCGAATTTCCCGGTGTCGTGAAGGAGCTCCTGCCGAACGCGACATTCAGGGTCGAGCTCGAGAACGGCCATGAAATCATCGCGCATACGGCAGGAAAGATGCGCAAGAACCGCATCCGCGTCCTTGCGGGCGACCGGGTTCAGGTCGAGATGACCCCCTACGATCTGACCAAGGGTCGGATCAACTACCGCTTCAAGTAAGCCTTGCGGCTGATCCTCGGCTCGGCGAGCCCGCGCCGGCAGGAGCTCCTCGCGCGACTCGGCATTGTGCCCGATGACGTGCGCCCGGCCGACATCGACGAGACGCCCGCGAAGGGCGAGCTTCCCCGCCCCTACACCGCGCGCATGGCCCGCGAAAAGGCCGCGGCCCTCGACGCGGCCCTCGACTCGGGGCCGGACGACCTGATCCTCACCGCCGACACCACGGTGGCCGCAGGGCGGCGCATCCTCGGAAAACCCGCCGACGCCGCGGAGGCGCGGGCCTTCCTCGAGCTGCTCTCGGGCCGGCGCCATCGCGTCGTCACCGCCGTGGCGCTCCGGCGCGGCGACCGCGTCTGGGAGCGCCAGGTGGAAAGCGCCGTGAAGATGAAGCGCCTCGCGGAGGTGGAAATCCGCGGCTATCTCGCCAGTGGCGAATGGCAGGGCAAGGCCGGCGGCTACGCCATCCAGGGACTGGCCGAGGCTTTCATCCCCTGGATGCAGGGGAGCTACTCCGGCGTCATGGGCCTGCCGCTCGCCGAGACGGCGGGCCTCCTGCAGGGCGCGGGCTGGCCACTCTGGGAAGCGGGCGCGTGAAGGGACGGACCGTGGCCCTCGGCGAGTGGCGCGGCCGCGAGGCGGCGGCGCTCATGGTGGACGGTCGGCTCGACGACCTGATCGTGGGGTCGGACGCGCCGCCGCCCGGCACCATCTACCGTGCCGCGCCCGAACGGCCGATGAAGGGCCAGGGCGGGCTCTTCCTGCGCACGCCCGAGGGTCGCGTCTTCCTCCGCCAGACGAAGGGCGTGAGCCCGCGCGCGCCCCTCCTCGTGCAGGTGACCGGCTACGCCGAGCCCGGCAAGGCGCCGCCGGTGACCACGCGCCTCTCGCTCAAGGGCCGCCACGTGGTGCTCACCCCCGGTGCGCCCGGCGTGAACCCCAGCCGCGCGATCCGCGACCCGGACCGCCGCGCGGCGCTCGCCGCTCTGGCCGAGGGGGTGGCGCCCGAGGGCGTCGGCGTGATCCTGCGCTCGGCCTGCGCAGAGGCCGACGACGACGCCATCGCCGAGGAGCTGCGCGCCCTCGCCGACGCGCTGGCGCAGATCCTCGCCGACGCGGGGACCGAGCCCGCGGTCCTGCTGGAGGGGGACGGGCCGCAGGCGCTCGCCTGGCGCGACTGGACGGCGCCTGCGAGCGTGGAGCGCGGGCCCGACGCCCTCGAGCTCAGCGGCGCCCTCGACGCGCTGGAGGCGCTGGCCGATCCGTCCGAGACGCTGCCGGGCGGCGCGCGCATGACGGTGGAGGCGACGCGCGCGCTCGTCGCCGTGGACGTGGACACCGGCACCGACACCTCGCCGGCCGCCGCGCTCAAGGCGAACCTCGCGATGGCGACGGCGGTGCCGCGCGCGCTCCGCCTGCGGGGCCTCGGCGGGCAGGTGGTGATCGACCCGGCGCCGAGCCCCAAGCGCGACCGCAAGGCGATCGAGACCGCGCTCAAGGCCGCGCTGCGCGACGACCCCGTGCAGACGGCGCTCCTCGGCTGGACCGCGCTCGGGCTGGTCGAGCTGCAACGCCAGCGCGCCCGCCCGCCGTTGCCCGTCTGACCCGCACGCGCGGCCGCGACAACCGTGCATGCCCGCGAAAGGAGGCGAAATGCCCTGCCCCCTCTGCCGGAAAGCGACCGATCCGGCCTACCGCCCCTTCTGCTCGCGCCGCTGCGCCGACCTCGACCTCGCCCGCTGGTTCTCGGGCGGCTACGCCGTGCCCGGCCCGCCGCTCGACGCCGAAGAGCTGCCCGGAGAGGACGAGGGCGACCCGCGCGCGTGAGCCCCGCGCGGCATCCTGTCCCTGCGTGACCTCGCGGGCAGGTCATCCCGCAGCAGGAGGGCCAGCGCGCTGCGTCCCGTGCCGGTCCTCGTCGTTCGACCCCGGACGGCGCCTGCGCCGGCGTGACGCTCATCGTGCCGGCCCCCCGAGGCATGCGGCGACCGGGGCGGCAGCGTCCGATCTCGTCGTCCGGGCGAAGCCGGCGATGGTCGCCTCCGGAGAAGGCCGCCGCTTCCTGCTCGTGCAACCGTGCGGACATCTGCTAAGCCGACGTCATAACCAGGCACGAAAGGGAGGCGAGGATGGCCTACGACGAAACGCTTGAGCTGCTGATCGGCGGCGAATTCCGGGCCGGCTCCGAAGGGGTGACCGAGCCGGTGATCGACCCGGCGACGGACGAGGTGCTTGCCGAGGTCCCGCACGCCTCGACGGCCGATCTCGACGCCGCGCTCGAGGCGAGCCGGCGCGGCTTCGAGGTCTGGCGCGCGACGCCCGCGCTCGAGCGGCAGAAGGTCATGGAGCGCGCCGCGCGCCTTCTGGAAGAGCGGAGCGAGCGCATCGCCCGCAACCTGACGCTCGAGATGGGCAAGCCGGTGGGTGAATCGCGGCTCGAGCTGGGCTTCGCCATCGACGTGCTGCGCTGGTACGGCGAGGAGGGCAAGCGCGCCTACGGCCGCACGGTGCCCGCGCGCGTGCCCGGCATGCGCCAGGAGGTGATCAAGGAGCCCGTGGGGCCCGCGCTCGCCTTCGTGGCGTGGAACTTCCCGGCGGTGAACGTGATGCGCAAGGTGGCGGGCGCGCTCGGCGCGGGTTGCTCGCTCATCATCAAGCCGAGCGAGGAGACCCCGGCAACCGCTGTCGCCATCGCCCGCGCGCTGCAGGAGGCGGGGCTGCCCGAGGGCGTGCTGAACGTCGTCTTCGGTGTGCCGGCGGAGGTCTCGTCGCACCTGATCGCATCGCCGATCCCGAAGAAGGTTTCCTTCACCGGCAGCGTCGAGGTCGGCAAGCATCTGCAGCGCCTCGCCGCCGACACGCTGAAGCGCTGCACGATGGAGCTCGGCGGGCATGCGCCGGTGATGGTCTTCGCCGACACCGACGTCGAGAAGGTGGCGAAGATGACCGCGGCCGGCAAGTTCCGCAACGGCGGGCAGGTCTGCGTCTCGCCCACGCGCTTCCTCGTGGAAGATGCGGCCTACGACCGCTTCACGCAGGCCTTCGCGGAGGTGGCCCGGGGCGTGCAGGTGGGCCACGGCCTCGAGGACGGCACCGTCATGGGTCCGCTCATCGGACGTCGACGTCTCGACGTCATGGAGGGTTTCGTGGAGGACGCCACCGCCTCCGGCGCGACGCTCCTCGCCGGGGGCGAGCGGATCGGCAATCAGGGCGCGTTCTTCGCGCCCACCGTGCTCGGCGACGTGCCGCGCAGCGCGCGCGTGATGAACGAGGAACCCTTCGGCCCCATCGCGCCGGTGGCACGGATCGCGTCCCTCGACGACATGCTGGACGAGGCGAACCGTCTCTCCTTCGGCCTCGCCGCCTACGCCTTCACCTCGGACCGCAAGACCGCCCGCGCCCTGCGCGACGGCGTCGAATCGGGGATGCTGGCGCTCAACTCGCTTCTCGTCTCGACGCCCGAGACGCCGTTCGGCGGGATCCATGACAGCGGTTACGGCTCCGAGGGCGGCATCGAGGGGCTGGAAGCCTTCCAGCGCACCCGTTTCGTCACCGACACCGACCTCTGATCCTGTGCGTCGCCCCGTGCAGGCGCGGCGCATCCCGGCGGTGTCGCCCCCCGCGGGGCGGCGCTGTCGGGCCGGCCTTGCGGCGAAACGGCGGGGCATGGACGGGCGCGCGGCCTGGTCCGGGGGAACGACGCGTGCCCGGGCTTCGGGACACCCTGCCACGACCGTTGCGCGCGGCCGGCGGGATCGGCCGGCGCGGCGAGGGACGGCCCGTCACGCGGCCCGGACGCGCGCCAGCCCGCACAAGCGGCTGCGTTGCGCCGCGCTGCACGACGCCTCGAACATGGCCGCAGCCGCGCCGACAGCGATGATCCTCGTCGCGTGTCGGACGCGCGTCGGTCACGGCGTCGGGATACGCCAAGCAGGATGATCCGGCCACGGGCGGCGCCGTCCTGATGCACGCGATGCTTGCCCGCGCCGGCGGATGGATACCGGGCGCCGGATAGGGTAACGAACGCCCCGCATGTGATCCGACAGGGATGGCAGAACACAGGAGCGTGACATGAGCAGCTTGACCGAAGCTGAAGAAATTTCCGAAATCGCCTTTGGCTACATGGGATCGAAGGCCCTCTTCGCGGCGCTCGATTTCGGGGTCTTCACCTGCCTTTCGAGCGGGCCGCGCGACAGCGCCGCCATCGCCGAGGCGATCGGCCTGCCCGAGGAACGGGTGCTCACGCTCCTGACCGCGCTGACCGCGCTCGGCCTGACCGAGCGGCGGCAGGACGGTTTCGCGAACTCGCCCGCGGCCGAGGCCTTCCTCGTGCGCGGTGCGAAGCACGACTTCGGCGACTACCTGCGCCTGCAGGTGGGCCGGCAGATGTATCCCGTCATGGACCAGATCGGCGACGCGCTGGCCGGGCGTCTCTCGGACGACGCGATCGGCTCCTACGCCGCGTGGTTCGACGACCCGGAAGAGGCGCGCCTCTATTCCGAGAGCCAGCACGCGGGCTCGCTCGGGCCGGCGCGGGGCCTGTCCAAGCGGGTCGACCTGAGCGACGCGCGCAGCCTTCTGGACGTGGGCGGGGGAACGGGCGCCTTCGCGATCACGCTCTGCCGGGCGAACCCGGAACTGCGCGCGACGGTGGTGGACTTCCCGAACGTCGCGGCCCTCGGCAAGGCCTATGTCGCGGACGCCGGGCTCGCCGACCGGATCACCTACCGCGAGGGCGACGCGCTCGCGGCCGAGTGGCCGTCTGAGCAGGATGTCGTCCTGATGTCCTACCTGCTGTCGGGGCTGCCCGATCACACGCACGAAAACCTGCTGCGCCGCGCGTTCGACCACCTCGCACCCGGTGGGCGGCTTCTCGTTCACGACTTCATCGTCGACGAGGATCGCTCGGGACCGAAGAACACGGCGCTCTGGCAGCTTCAGCACACCGCCTTCACGCCGGAGGCGCGCTCGCTGTCCGACGGATGGCTCGCCGAGCGGCTGCGGGACGCCGGCTTCGAGCAGGCCGACGTGGTGCCGCTCATTCCGGGGATGACGAAGCTGGCGACCGGGCGCCGGCCGTCGTGATCCCCGGCGCCCCGGCCTGCGGGCCGGGGCGCATCCGGACCGCGGGGGGCTGCCTGTCCGGGCGCGCGGCCCCCGCAATGCGTGCCGCACGGCGGCGCGAGAGACCGGGCGCGCACGAC
>NZ_JAWLFS010000081.1:0-11580 GCF_041685465.1 Rhodosalinus sp.
TTCGACGGAGCGCGGGGCTTGCCGGCGCGCGAGGGGGGGGGCTGTCTGCCCCCCTCTTGGCCTTCGGCCAATTCACCCCCCGAGAGTACTTGGACCAAGATGATGGGGCCGGTGCTTGGGGCCGGTGCTTGGGGCCGGTGCTTGCGGTCGGTGCGGCGCCGCGGCGCTCTGGTCAAAGCGGCGTCGCTGGGCTAGATGCGCCACAGCAATGGAAGGCTCATGCATGACCTATGAACGCCCCGGCCCGGTCGAGGAGAGCTGGCAGGAGGTGATCTCGCCCATCGAGGAGATCATCGCGGATGCGCGGAACGGGCGCATGTTCGTGCTCGTCGATCACGAAGACCGCGAGAACGAGGGCGATCTCGTGGTGCCGGCGCAGATGGCGACGCCGGAGGCGATCAATTTCATGGCGACGCACGGGCGCGGTCTGATCTGTCTCGCGCTCACCGCCGGGCGGGTGGACAGGCTGGGCCTCGACCTGATGGCGCAGCAGAATTCCTCGCGTCACGAGACCGCCTTCACCGTCTCGATCGAGGCGCGCGAGGGGGTGACGACGGGCATCTCGGCGGCCGACCGGGCGCGCACCATCGCCGTGGCGATCGACGCGGCGAAGGGGCCGCAGGACATCGCGACGCCGGGGCATGTCTTCCCGCTGCGCGCGCGCGACGGCGGCGTGCTGGTGCGCGCGGGGCACACGGAGGCGTCGGTGGACGTCTCGCGCCTCGCCGGGCTGAACCCCTCGGGCGTGATCTGCGAGATCATGAACGAGGACGGCACCATGGCGCGGCTGCCCGAGCTCGTCGCCTTCGCGCAGCGCCACGGGCTGAAGATCGGCACGATCAGCGACCTGATCGCCTACCGCCGTCGACACGACAACCTCGTGCGCGTGGTGCGCGAGGACACCGTCACCTCGGAGTTCGGCGGCGCGTGGTGCCGGCGCATCTACACCGACACGGCGCATGGAGACGAGCACATCGTGCTCACGAAGGGCGACATTCCGGGCGACGGGCCGGTGCTGGTGCGGATGCACGCGCTCGACCCGATGCTCGACGTCGTGGGCTCCGGCCCGCCGGGGCGCGCGGGGGAGTTCGGGCAGGCCATGGAACAGGTGGCGCGAGAGGGGCGGGGCGTCGTCGTCCTGCTGCGCGACACGGAGATGAAGATGACCCGGCCGGACGAGGTCGCGCCGCGCACGCTGCGCCAGTACGGGCTGGGGGCGCAGATCCTCTCGTCGCTGGGGCTGTCCGAACTGATCCTGCTCACCAATTCGCCGCAGCCGAAGGTCGTCGGGCTCGAGGCCTACGGTCTCGAGATCGTGGGCACGCGCCGCATCGACGGAGGGGCATGATGGCCGGACAGGAGATGCATTACACCCTGCCGCGGCCCGCGTTCGACAAGGCCCCGAAGCTTCTTCTGGTGGTCGCACCCTACTACCGCGACATCGCCGACAACCTGATCGCGGGCGCGGTCGCGGAGATCGAGGCCGCGGGCGCCACGCACGAGACGGTCGAGGTGCCCGGTGCGCTGGAGATTCCGCCCGCCGTCGGCATGGCCGAGCGGCTGTCGGATTTCGACGGCTACGTCGCGCTCGGCTGCGTGATCCGGGGCGAGACGACGCATTACGAGACCGTCTGCAACGACAGCTCGCGCGGGCTGATGCTGCTCGGACTGCAGGGGCTCTGCATCGGCAACGGCATCCTCACCGTGGAAACCCGCGCGCAGGCCGAGATGCGCGCCGATCCGGGGGCGCAGAACAAGGGCGGCGGTGCCGCTGCGGCGGCCTTGCATCTGATCGCGCTGGCGCGTAGGTGGGGCGGCCGGCAGAAACCCGTCGGCTTCGTGCCCGCGGGCGGAGAGGCCAGCCTCGCCGCCGGGGACGATCCCTCCACCACCCGATGAGCCGCCAGACATGACGTCCGACACCGTCCCCCGTGCCCCCGAGGCGCGGCAGATGCGATCCGCCGCCCGCCTCTACGCCGTGCAGGCGCTCTTTCAGATGGAAGCCTCCGGGCAGGCCTCGGACCGGGTCATCCGCGAGTTTCTCGATCACCGCTTCGGCGCGCATTACGACGGCGACGAGATGGCCGAGGGCGACCCCGATCATTTCCGCACCGTCGTCGAACAGGCGGTGAACTGGCAGGCGCGCGTCGACCAGATGACGGACAGGGCCCTGGTGGCCAAATGGCCGATCGCGCGAATCGATCCGACGCTGCGCGCGCTCTTCCGCGCAGGCGGTGCGGAACTCGTCGCGATGGAGACCCCGCCGCGGGTGGCGATCACCGAGTACGTGGAGATCGCGCGCGCCTTCTTTCCCGAGGGCAAGGAGGCAGGTCTCGTCAACGCGGTGCTCGATCACATGGCGCGCGAAGCCCGGCCGGAGGCGTTCTAGACCGCCTCCGGGGGTTTTTCTCGCCGCACTCTCCGCTACATTGAGTGCAAGTCCAGGAAGGGAACCCCGATGCCCAAGCTCATCCGCCTCTACATTCGCCAGGTGATCCTCGGTTTCGTGATCTCGGCCGGGTTCGTCGCGATGATCCTGTGGTTCAACGTGGCCAACCTCTGGCACCTCGTGACGCATGATCCGGCCGGGCCGCTCGCCGTCGGCCTGCTCTGGCTCTTCAACGGCATCGTCTTCTCGGGGGTGCAGTTCGGCATCTCGATCATGCGCCTCGCCGAGGACGACGACGACAGCGGCGGCACGCGCGCACCGGAAGCCGTCGAATATGCCACCGTCCCCGCCCGCGCCGACGATGGGCCGCGCCGCCGCCTCTGATCCGGTCGTTGACGCCGGACGGCGCGTCATGATCTTGATCCGCTCCGGCCCTCCCCTTCGGCTCTGGACATGACGCGGGTCATGGTCGGCTGGAATCGGTGAGAGCGGCTCAGCAGGTGCAGGGCTCTGCACCATCATTGGCGGAGGATGCGCGCACCCCGCGTTGCCACGGGACTTGCGGGGTTCAGCGCCGAGATCTCCCCGCGCCACGCCCGCTTGCGTCGAGGTCATGCGATGCCGCGCGCGGACGGCTTCGAGATACCCTCCAACCGCCGCATTGCGCAGGTTAGGACGCGCGCGGGCGGGCCCTGCCCTTTGCGGGACATGTTTCAGGTGGTCCGACGCAACCCGCGCAGGGTCGTCGCGGCCATGCTCACGGCCCCCGCGAGCGCGAGCGCGGCGACGGTCCATTGCGTGCCCTGGTTCGCCACGACGATGCCGATGAGGGCCCAGACCACCGCGGCCCCGTAAAGCGGCGCCCGTCCGACACGGAGTTGCACCGGAACCGCCAGGGCCAGCGCGCCGAGCAGGCAGAGAAGCGCCCAGCCCGTCGCGCCGGGGCCGACACCATAGCCCGCGCCGAGAAGCCCGACGGACACCCAGGACGCCGCCGTGAGCCAGCCGGCATAGAGCGCGACCGGCGCGCGCAGGAGCCACGGATCCCGCGTGGGCGTGCGGAAGAGGGCGGCGAGCGCGAGGAGCAGCATCGCCCAGATCAGAACCGTCGCCCAGACGGCGCTCGTCTGCGCGACAGAGAGCCAGACCGCACCGATCGCGAGGCTGCCGGTCAGCGCCCAGCGCGGGGCGTCCCAGTCCGCGTCGCCCGCGCGGCGGAACAGGCCGACGCCCGCCGAGACCAGCAGCCAGAGGTAGATCGGCCCCCAGATCGCGAAGGCGTAGCCGGCGGGCTGCACGGGCGGATCGTCCTGCGGCACCGGGAAGAGGTCGGGGTCGAAGCCCTGAAACGGCACGGCGAGCGGCGCCACGGCGAAGAGGAGCGCCGCCACGGCGAGCAGCACCGCCTTCATCCGGCGGCGGTCGGTGCCGCCCTCCGGCGTCCCGGGAGTCTCGGCCATGGCGCGCCCTTTCCTGAAACCGGTCCTGCCCGAGGGCCTACGCGATCCGCGCGGCGATTCCCATCGCCGGCGCTCAATCCGCCGCGCGGATCACCGTCACCGGCAGATCGGCGAGGAGCCCGTCGACAACGGCGCGCTCCTGCGCCGCGAGGCGCTGCGCCCGCGGGTAGCGGGGCGCCGCGCGGTCGTCGAGAACCGGCGCCGCCCAGCCGGCGGTGGTCACGGCGAAGCGCTCCGCACCCGCGCGGCCGAACTCTGCGAGGAACCCCTGCACGACGACGTCGATGTAGCTCAGCAGGATCGGATGCGCCTCGCAGGGGGCGGCATGGTCCGGATCGGCGAGGCGATAGAGCGCCACCTCCGGGCGGCCGGGCGCGGCGTGGCGGACCTGGCCGGTCACGGGGGAGCGGCGGTAGGCCGCTTCGCGGGCGTCGAGCGCGGCCCAGTCGCCGCGGGGCACTGCCGTGATCAGCCCCTCGATCTCCGTGCCGGGGGCCTCCTCCACCGAGAGGAACGCCGCCGGGCGCCCGGGGGCGCGGCGCCAGACGCGGCGCCAGCCCGTGACGCGCGCCGGATGCGCCGCACCCCCATCGAGCGTCGCGCGGTTCACGAGGCTGCCGTAGCCGAAGACATGCGGGTCATCTGCCATGCAGGGAAATTGCTGCGCTGTTGATGCATGTCAAACAGGTGCGCGGCTGTTCGGTGCAGGGTGTGGCACGGACCACTCCGGAAAGGCTTCCCCGTGCGCGTCACGAAGCGAACCAACATCGCCATCCGCGTCCTCATGTACTGCGCCTTGCACGACGACCGTCTCGTCACCAAGCACGAGATCGCCGAGCGCTGCAACGCGTCGGAGAATCATCTCGCGCAGGTCGTCCATCAGCTCGCGCAGCTCGGATACCTGCGCACGCAGCGCGGCCGTCACGGGGGACTCGGCCTCGCGCGGCCGGCGCGCGCGATCCAGATCGGGCAGGTCTTTCGCGCACTCGAAGCGCCCGTGCCGATCGCCGAATGCTTCGCCGACACGGACAACACCTGTCCGCTCAAGGACGGGTGCCGGCTGCGCACGGCGTTGACCGACGCGATCGAGACCTTCTTCGCGCATCTCGACGAGATCACCCTGGATGCCCTCGTTTGCGACAATCCCAAGCTCGAGGCACTGCTCGCGCCGGCCACCTGCCGCTAGAGGGTTGCCGCGCGACATGCCGGGCGCTAGGTTGATGTCCGTCAGATCGGGAGAACCGGCCCCCGCGGCCGGTGCCGAAGGAGCAACCGCCCCGGAAACTCTCAGGCGTCCGGACCGATCCGACCACATACGACTCTGGAGAGAGGTGCGCCCACAAGCGCGCCCGCCGAAGGGATAGCGATCTCAGGCGAAAGGACAGAGGGGGCATCGCGGGCGCGCCGGAGGGCGCGCCGAAAACGGGATGCCGGACGCTTCTGATACGCCGGCGAACGGGAAAGGGGGGGCGATGGCTCCGCTCGACCGACTGCCGCTCGACGCGCTGCACCGCGCGCTGGGCGCCAAGATGGGCGCCTTCGCCGGCGTCGAGATGCCGATGCAGTATGCCGGCGTCATGGCCGAACACGCGCAGACGCGGGACCGCGCCGCGCTCTTCGACGTCAGCCACATGGGGCAGGTGGTGCTCGACGCGCCGGCGGAGACCGCCGCCGCCGCGCTCGAGGCGCTCGTGCCGCAGGACATCGCGGGGCTGAAGGCCGGCCGGCAGCGCTACGCCTTCTTCACCAACGCCGAGGGCGGGATCGAGGACGACCTGATGATCGCCAACTACGGCGGCGTGATCAGGCTCGTGATCAACGCCGCGCGGCGCGAGGCGGACATGGCGCTCCTGCGTGCCGGGCTTCCCGCGGACGTGCCCGCGCGCCTTCTGAGCGACCGCGCGCTTCTCGCGCTGCAGGGGCCGGAGGCGGAAGCCGCGCTCGCCCCGCTGGCGCCCGAGGCCGCCGCGATGCGCTTCATGGACGTGGCCGAGATGGAGGTCGCGGGCGTGCCGGCGTGGATTTCGCGCTCGGGCTACACGGGCGAGGACGGCTACGAGATCTCGCTGCCCGCCGACCGGGCCGAGGTGGTGGCGCGCGCGCTTCTCGACCGGCCGGAGGTGGCGCCTGCGGGCCTCGGCGCGCGGGACACGCTGCGCCTCGAGGCCGGGCTCTGCCTTTACGGACAGGATATCGACAGCACCACGACGCCGATCGAGGCGGGCCTCGGCTGGGCGATCCAGAAGGCGCGGCGCGCGGGCGGCGCGCGCGAGGGCGGTTTTCCCGGTGCGGCGCGCATCCTTCAGGAGATGGCAGAGGGCGCAGAGCGCGCCCGCGTCGGGCTGCGCCCCGAAGGCCGCGCACCGATGCGCGCGGGCGTCGCGCTCTACGCGGAGGAGACGGGCGGCGATCCGGTCGGCACGGTCACCTCGGGCGGCTTCGGGCCGACCGTGGGCGCGCCGGTGGCGATGGGCTATGTCCCCGCCGGGCTGGCGCGGCAGGGGCACGCCCTTTTCGGCGAGGTGCGGGGCAAGCGCCTGCCGGTCACGGTCAGCGACCTGCCCTTCGTGCCGGCACGCACGAAGCGATGAACAGAGAGAGGGACGGCATGAAATACACCGAGGACCACGAGTGGCTGCGCGACGAGGACGAGGTGATCGTCGTGGGCATCACCGAACACGCGGCCGAGCAGCTCGGCGACGTGGTGTTCGTCGAACTGCCCGATGAGGGCGCGACGGTGACCAAGGACGACGAGATCGTCGTGATCGAGAGCGTCAAGGCCGCCTCGGACATCCTCGCGCCGGTGGATGGCGAGATCACCGAGGTCAACGACGCGATCGTCGAGAACCCGGCGATGGTCAACGAGGACCCGCTGGGCAACGCGTGGTTCTTCAAGATCCGCCCCTCCGACCGGTCGCAGCTCGACGACCTGATGGACGAAGCCGCCTACAAGAAACTGGTCGGCTGAAGCGGCGACGGGCCGGCGCGCCGGGCGCGCGCGGGCCTGCTGCGCGAGGGACGCGCCAACGAGGACACGGACCGCGGAGGCGGGCCGGACAAAGGGAGTGTCACATGACCTATCAGCCCACCGACTACCAGCCCTACGACTTCGCCAACCGGCGCCACATCGGCCCCTCCCCGGCGGAGATGGCCGAGATGCTGCGCGTCGTCGGCGCCGGCAGCCTGGAGGCGCTGATCGACGAGACGATGCCGGCCGACATCCGGCAGGCGGAGCCGCTCGATTTCGGCCCGGCGCTGTCGGAAAGCGGCGCGCTCGACGTCATGCGCGAGGTCGCGGACCGGAACCGGGTGCTCACATCGCTGATCGGGATGGGCTATCACGGCACGATCACGCCGCCGGCGATCCAGCGCAACGTGCTCGAAAACCCGGCGTGGTACACCGCCTACACCCCCTATCAGCCCGAGATCGCGCAGGGCCGGCTGGAAGCGCTGCTGAACTTCCAGACGATGGTGAGCGACCTGACCGGCCTCGAGGTCGCCAACGCCTCGCTGCTCGACGAGGCGACGGCCTGCGCCGAGGCGATGGCCATGGCCGAGCGCGTCTCCAAGTCGAAGGCCAGGGCCTTCTTCGTGGACGAGAACTGCCACCCGCAGAACATCGCGGTGGTGAAGACCCGCGCCGAGCCGCTCGGCATCGAGGTGATCGTCGGCGCCCCCGAGGACCTGCAGGCCGAGCGCGTCTTCGGCGCGCTCTTCCAGTATCCGGGCACCTACGGCGAGATACGTGACTTCACCCCCGAGATGGAGGCGCTGCATGCGGCGAAGGCGATCGGCATCGTCTCGGCCGATCCGATGTCGCTTCTCCTGCTGAAGGAGCCGGGCGCGATGGGGGCCGACATCGCCATCGGATCGACCCAGCGCTTCGGCGTGCCGGTGGGCTACGGCGGGCCGCACGCCGCCTATATCGCGACCAAGGACGCCTACAAGCGCGCGCTGCCCGGGCGGCTGGTGGGCGTCTCGGTGGATGCGCGGGGCAACCGGGCCTATCGCCTCGCCCTGCAGACGCGCGAGCAGCACATCCGCCGGGAGAAGGCGACCTCGAACGTCTGCACGGCGCAGGCGCTCCTCGCCGTGGTGGCCTCCTTCTACGCGGTCTTCCACGGGCCGAACGGCCTGCGCGCGATTGCCGAGCGCATTCATGCGCGCACCGTGCGTCTCGCCCGCGGGCTCGAGGCGGCGGGCTTCCGCGTGGAGCCCGAGACCTTCTTCGACACCATCACCGTGGATGTCGGCCCGCTTCAGCACGCGGTGATGAAGTCGGCCGTGGACGAGGGGATCAACCTGCGTGCCGTGGGCGCGACGAAGGTGGGCATCACCCTCGACGAGCGCACGACGCCCGAGATCGTGGAAGCCGTCTGGCGCGCCTTCGGCATCATCGGCGGGCTGTCCGAGGACGGGGCTTTCCGGCTGCCGGACGCGCTCCTGCGGCGCACGCCCTACCTCGAGCACGAGGTCTTCCAGATGAACCGGGCCGAGACCGAGATGATGCGCTACATGCGCCGGCTCTCGGACCGCGACCTCGCGCTCGACCGGGCGATGATCCCGCTCGGCTCCTGCACGATGAAGCTGAACGCCGCGGCCGAGATGATGCCGATCAGCTGGGACGCCTTCACGCTGATGCATCCCTTCGCGCCCGAGGAGCAGGCGGCGGGCTACAAGCACCTGATCGACGACCTGTCGATGAAGCTCTGTTCGATCACCGGCTACGACGCCTTCTCGATGCAGCCGAACTCCGGCGCGCAGGGGGAATACGCGGGGCTGCTCACGATCGCGCGCTGGCAGCGGGCACGCGGCGAGGGGCACCGCGACGTCTGCCTGATCCCGCTCTCGGCGCATGGCACGAACCCCGCCTCGGCGCAGATGGTCGGCTGGCAGGTGGTCACCGTGAAGACCGCCGACAACGGCGACATCGACCTCGCGGACTTCCGCGCCAAGGCCGAGGAGTATGCCGACCGCCTCGCCGGCTGCATGATCACCTATCCCTCGACGCATGGCGTCTTCGAGGAGACGGTGCGCGAGGTCTGCGGGATCACGCATGACCACGGCGGGCAGGTCTACATCGACGGGGCGAACCTCAACGCCATGGTCGGGCTCTCGCGGCCCGGCGACCTCGGCGGGGACGTGAGCCACCTGAACCTGCACAAGACCTTCTGCATCCCGCACGGCGGCGGCGGGCCGGGCATGGGGCCGATCGGCGTGAAGGCGCATCTCGTGCCCCATCTGCCAGAGCATCCCGTGACCGGCGACGGCGCGGTGAGCGCGACGCCCTACGGCTCGCCCTCGATCCTGCCGATCAGCTGGGCCTACATCCTGATGATGGGGGGCGAGGGGCTCGCGCAGGCGACGCGGGTGGCGATCCTGAACGCCAACTACATCGCGCGCCGGCTCGAAGGGGCCTACGACGTGCTCTACAAGGGGCCGAAGGGGCGCATCGCGCACGAGTGCATCCTCGACGTGCGCCCCTTCGCCGACAGCGCGGGCGTCAGCGTGGACGACATCGCCAAGCGGCTGATGGACTGCGGTTTCCACGCCCCGACGATGAGCTGGCCGGTCGCCGGAACGCTGATGGTCGAGCCCACCGAGAGCGAGACCAAGGCGGAACTCGACCGCTTCTGCGACGCCATGCTCGGCATCCGCGAGGAAATCCGCGCCATCGAGGAAGGCCGCGCCGATCCGGAGGACAATCCGCTGAAGCACGCGCCGCACACGGTCGAGGATCTGGTGGGCGACTGGGATCGCGCCTATTCGCGGGAGGAAGGCTGCTACCCGCGCGGCACCTTCCGTGTGGACAAGTACTGGCCGCCGGTGAACCGCGTGGACAACGCCTATGGCGACCGCCACCTCGTCTGCACCTGTCCGCCGCTCGAGAGCTACGCCGAGGCGGCGGAGTAATCCCCGCCGGGGGAGGGGCGGCAAGGCCCCTCCCCTTCCGCACTGTGGCCTCCACCGCAGGCGTGCCCGGGGCCGGCCCTCGGGGGGCGCCTGTTTCGAGAGCGTCGAGGCGGGCCGTCTCCGGGTCGGGCCTGCCCCCTCAGCACATGCGCAGCCCATGCGTGACGGGGTCTGCGCCCTCCCGGGATCGGCGCAGGCCGGAGATGTCGTTACCGGACGGGGTTGTTCTGCCGATCAAACTCTTCGAGGACCATCTGCATCTGGCGGCCGGTGGGGGTCGAGTCGTTACCGCCCACGCGACTGGCACCGATACGCTGCATGTTCCCGAAAAAGCTGCTTATCTGAACCTGTTCAAGAACCCGGGCATATTGATTGATCGGCGGTGGCAAGCTGTCGGCGAAGACCGCCGCGGCGCCGAACATCTCGTCGAAGGCGGCGGCCGCCTCTTCGTCCGTAACGCCATCGTCGGGCCAGCCTTCCAGCACCTCGACGGCGTCCTTGAGCTTAAAGAAGGCATCGAGCTTGCCGCGGACGTCGTTGACCGTCGAAATTCTCGACTTCACTGCGCCGATCCCTCGGACCGCGTCGTTGAGGCGGCCACTGGCGTCGTTCGATATCACGTCCCCGGCCAAGGCCAGTGCGTAAGCCCGCTTCGCCTTTCGCTCAGTGGCGTCAAGTACTTCTTCGATATTCTCATCATCGATGAAGCGGCTTCGCAATGCGTTCCACAGACCCATCAGGAAGCGCCCTCGGTGATTAAATTTTATGCAGTGTACCAGTATCTGCCGTCTCAGGCAATGCCGCTTTGGCGGCGACCTGGACGGTACTACGTCGTAACGCTGCGGGAGCGGGACCTGAAAAACCGGGGGCAATCGGGCGCAATCGGTGCTACACGCGTCGCACTCGCGCCGTGGAGGCAAAAGCTATGGGAGAAAAAACAATGCTTTGCGAGGCGTCTCGCCTCTCGGTCGCGCCTATGATGGAGTGGACGGACAGCGCCTGTCGCGTCTTTCACCGCGCGCTGTCGCGCCGGGCGCTTCTCTACACCGAGATGGTGACCGCACCTGCGCTGGTGCGGGGCGGTGCGACGCATCTCCTGCGCCATGCGCCCTGCGAGCATCCCGTGGCGCTGCAACTCGGCGGCTCGGATCCGCGGGAGCTCGCGGAGGCCGCGCGCATGGGCGCCGGGGCCGGCTTCGACGAGATCAACCTCAACGTCGGCTGCCCCTCCGACCGGGTGAAGTCGGGCTGCTTCGGCGCGGTGCTGATGCGCTCGCCCGATCTGGTGGCGGACTGCGTGGCGGCGATGCGCGCGGCGGTCGACGTGCCCGTCACCGTCAAGTGCCGCATCGGGGTGGACGACCAGGCGCCCGCGGCGGTGCTGCCGGAGTTCCTTGCGCGGATGCAGGCGGCGGGGGCGGCGCATGTGATCGTGCACGCGCGCAAGGCGTGGCTGCAGGGCCTCAGCCCCAAGGAGAACCGCGACGTGCCGCCGCTCGACTACGATCTGGTGCGAGGCATGCGCGCGGCGTTCCCGGATCTGCGCCTTTCGATCAACGGCGGCGTGCAGTCGCTCGACGAGGTCGAGAGCTTCCTGCGCGACGGCTTCGACGGGGTTATGGTGGGGCGGGCGGCCTATCACCGGCCCTTCGACATCCTCGGGCAGGCCGACGCGCGGCTCTGGGGCGAGGGCCACGCCCCCACGCGGGAGGAGGCGGTGCGCGCCATGCTGCCCTGCATCGAGGATCACCTCGCCGCGGGTGGACGCCTGCACCAGGTGACGCGGCACATGCTGGGCCTCTTCGCCGGGTGTCCGGG
>NZ_JAWLFS010000082.1:0-11505 GCF_041685465.1 Rhodosalinus sp.
GTCTTCCGGCGTCATCAGGAAGGTCACGCGCGTCCCGCGCCCGCCGGGCAGCGGGACGATCGCGAGCCCCGAGATCTCGGTTCCGCCGCGGGCCGAGACCTCGGGGGACAGGCCCTCGGGAGGACCGGCGAGGTCGATGACGAACCGCCGTGTCCCGGGACGGTCGTGTTCCCGTCCGCTCCGGCTTTGCAGGATGGCCCGGCGGGGGGCCACCTCGGGCGCGCTGCGCGTCCAGATCAGGTCGTAGTCGAACCGGTATTCGCGCCCGGCGGCCAATGGCCGCTCCGGGCGCCAGAAGGCGACGATGTTGTCCATGAACTCTGTGTCGGTCGGGATTTCCACCAGCACGACCGCCCCCCGACCCCAGTCCCCGGCCGGACGCACGATCGCGGACGGGCGGTCGTGGTAGCGCGCCTCGGTGTCCTCGAAGGCCGCGTAGCGGCGCGGGGTCTGAAACAGGCCGAAGCTGACGGGACCGTCGTCGAGAAAGGAAGAGATTTCCGTGCGGGCAGGGTTCGCGATCGGCCGCCAGAGCGACTCGCCCGCGCCGTTGCGGATGAAAAGCAGGTCGCTGTCGTGAACGCGCGGCCGGAAGTCGTCCGACACCGCCGCGCGCATCGGTCCCTTGAGATACATCGAGGTCAGGGGTGCCACGCCGGCATCCGCGATATCGCGGCGGGGGATCAGGGTCACGGCGATCCGCATCCGCGTGGCCGCCCCCGGCCGCAGCGTCATCTCGAGGTGGCCGGCCAGCGCGGGGCTGTCGATCACGCCCTCGATCCGGGCCGCGCCATCGGCGTCGGGGCGGTGCACCCGGAGCCGGGTGAAGCGCGGGAATTCCTCGGGCTCCGGCCTTCCCGTCCCGAGCGCGACGGCCCGGGCGGAGAGCCCGTAGACCATGGCGCGGCCGATCGCCCGGAAATAGCTCGCGCCCTGAACGACGAGGACCTCGTCCATGACACGCGCATCGCCGAGCGGGTGACGCAGCCGCAGTCCCGAAAATCCGGCCCCGGGCGCGGTGTCGGGCACGTCGTCGAAATACCGGGGCTCGAAGCTGAAGAGTTCCGGCGAAAACGCGACCTCGCGGAACCCGCCGCCGTCGCCTTCGGGGATCTCGATGCCGACGGGATCTGGGAAATACAGTCCGGGCGGCAGAAGATCGACCTCGTAACCCGGCCCGATGGCCAGATGCGCGGCCTGTCCCCGCCGGGGGCGGATGCCGCGGTACGCGTCGTAATCGAGATCGGCGAAGGGCGCGGGCAGCGGCGCCCGGTGCGCTTCGTGGGGCCGCGCGGCCAGTGCGCGTGCCGCCTCCAGCAGATCGCCTCCTGCATCGCCGGCCTGTCCGCGCACCCCGAGGGCCGGCGCCGCGCAGAGCGCCGTCGCGCCGGCGATGAACCCGCGCCGCCTCATGCCGGTGTCGCGTCGAGCACGCGCACGATGAGCGGCGCGCCGAGCAGGGGCAGGACCAGCGGCGCGAGCCAGAGGCTGGCGCCGGTGCCGAGCTGTGCCGCGATCGCGGCGATGGCGATCCCGGCGGCGGCCTCGGGCGTGCCGGCGGGGAGGCGCCATGTCGGCCGGCGTTCCGACTTCCAGCCGCAATCCCGACCCATCAGCACCGAGATCACCGAGGCGGTCTGGCGGACCATCATGATGGGCGCGATCAGCGTCGAGACGACGAGTTCGCCGGTCCACGCGCGGCAGGTCACCCACCGCCGCCGCGCGGTCCGGTCCCGGCCGATCCGGCCCGCCAGCGCGCAGAGTTTCGGGAGAAGAAGGACCGTCGCGACGAGCGCGAAGGGCAGAAGCCCCGCGACCGGCGCGAGTCCCGTGGCGATCAGGACAACCAGGATCAGCCAGATCGGCGCGGCGAGATAGCTGACGATGCCGGCGGCAAGGTGCACCCGGCTCATCGGGTGCAATCCCGGCTCCGTCAGCACGCGGAGGTGCTGCATGTTGCCCTGGCACCAGCGGCGGTCGCGCTTGTGGAACGCTTCGAGGCTTTGCGGCCCGTCTTCGGCGCTGCCGTCGAGACACGGATCGAGCTCGACCGCCCACCCGGCCCGGCGAATCCAGGCCGCCTCGATGAAATCATGGCTGAGGGGCGGGCCGCCGAAGGGCGCGCGCCCCGGCAGGCGGGGCAGGTCCACGGCCGCCCGGAAGGCCGCGACCCGCATGATCGCGTTGTGGCCCCAGTAGTTGCTGCTGCGTCCGGCCCAGGCCGCCATGCCGCGCCCGAAGTTCGACGACATCAACCGCACCGAGCTTCGCTGATGCCGGCCGAACCGGCTGCGCCCGGGGATGAGCCCCATCCCTGCCTGAAGAAGGCCGGTGGACGGACGCGCCTCGATCTGCCGGATCATCCGTCCGATGCGGCCGGCGGACATCCGGCTGTCGGAGTCCAGCACCAGCATGTAGTCGAAGGCCGAACCCCGCCATGCCAGCCACCCGGCGATATTGCCGGGTTTGCGCCCCGTGTTGCGGGCGCGCCTCCGGTAGTGGACGATCCCCGCGGCGACGAGGGGGCCGAACACCGCCGCCTCGCGGGCGACGGCCTCGGCCCCGGACGTGTCCGACAGCACGAAGATCTCGGTCGCCCCGTCGACTCCCTGGCCGAGCCCCTCGCGCCTCAGCGCCCTGTGCAGGCTTTGCAGGTAGCGCGCCACGGGCTCGGGCTCTTCCTTGCAGAGCGTCACGAGGATTGCCGTTCGCCCGCCCGGCGTCCATCCCGCCGGGGGGGCGGGGACGGCAACGGCGGACCGCGCGAGACCGATGATGGCGGTGGCGGCGCCGCCCGAGATCCACGCGGAGTTCACCGCCACCAGCGGCAGCGCGCCCACAGCGAGGGGCGTCCAGTCGGTGACCGATGCGGCGAAGAGCCAGGTGATCGCGACCGAGAATCCCGCGGTCAGAAGGATGAAGAGCCAGCGCGCGCCCGGCTCATCGCCGGCCGCTTCCGTGGCAGGCGTCTCCGCCGGGCGAAAGACCGTGTCAACGAGCGACATGGTGCTGGGGCTGCTCCCTGCCAGTGCGGGCCCGCGCGCACGCGGTTACGGCGATGGATCCTAGCGAGATATCGCGCGGTTCAGTGACGGCAAGCCCGTCAGCGGCGGCGCGGTCGGATCGGCGGCCAGATGCGCGAGATCACGCCGTCGCGCCTGACGAGGCCGTGGTGCAGTGCGGCAAGCACATGCACCCCCACGAGGGCGGTGATCAGGTAGGCGCCGTAATGGTGCGCGGTCTTCGCCGCCTCGGCGAGCGCCTCCGATTCCGGCACCAGCGGGGGCATGCCCGCCGCATCGAGCACCTCGATCGGAAATCCGCCCGCGACCACCCGAACGTAGCCCGCGACCGGCATCGCGATCATCAGGCCGTAAAGCGCTGCATGACTTGCCCCCGCGGCCCGCACCTGCCACGCTGGCAGCGTCGTCGGAAGCGGCGGCGCCGGTCGGGCCCATCGGTAGCCGAGCCTCAGGATCGCGAGCCCGAGGATCAGCACCCCCACGTTCTTGTGAAAGATGAAGAGCGTGTTCTGCAGCGACCGGCCCAGCCCCTCCTGGATCATCAGGAAACCGACCGGGATGGTGGCGAGCAAAAGCACCGCCATCGTCCAGTGAAAAAGCCGCGCGGGCGTTGCATATGCGGTGCTGGGCGTCGGCATGGTCATCCTGAAGGAAGCCAGATAGCGTCCCGCCCGCATCGATCAACCGCCGTCGCGCGGCCTTGACCATGTCCGCGTCGCGCTAACCTTCACGCGGTGACGATTTCGCAGACAGATCCGCCGCGCGTGGCGCGGGGCCTTTCGCGCGACCGTGGACGGGCGGCCGTGCGCGGTCGATTTGCCGCGGCTGCGCTTGCCGGGGCCGGCGGCGTCGCGCTGGCGTCTGGCGGTCTCCTTGGCGGGGGGGCCGTCGCGTCGGGCGCAGCTGTCGCGGTTTATCTCGTGGGCTGTGCGCTGGCCGTGGCCGCGATGCCCCGCGCGCATCCGCATGACGGCGTCGGTCTGGGCAACTTCGTGACGCTCGTTCGCCTCGCACTCACGGCATCGCTGACCGTGCCGGTGCTCATGGGTGGCGAGGTGGCCTGGCCGATCTTCTGGCTGGCGGCGGCGGCGCTGCTTCTCGACGGGATCGACGGGTGGCTGGCGCGGCGGCAACGCCTGACCTCGCGCTTCGGCGCGAGATTCGACATGGAAGTGGACGCGGCGCTCGGCCTCGTCCTCGCGCTGAACGCCTTCGCCGCCGGGACCGCCGGCCCGCTGGTTCTGCTGCTGGGGCTGCCACGCTATCTTTTCGCGGCGGCGGGCCGGGCGCTGCCATGGCTGGCGCGGCCCTTGCCGGAACGGTTCGGCCGAAAGGCCGCCTGCGTCGTTCAGATCGCCGCCCTGATCGCGGTGCAGCTGCCGATCCTGCCGCCGGCGGTCGCCGCGGCCGCCATCGCCCTTGCGGCGCTCGCCCTCGGCTGGTCGTTCGGGCGCGACATCCTGTGGCTCCGGCAGAGACGCGCGTGACGCAGCGCGGCCGACCCGGCGTGCCGCGGCTCGTGCTGGCGGCCCTCGTCCTGCACCTCGTGCTGGTCCAGCCCAACCATCCCGCCGCCCTGACCTGGCAGGCGCCCTTGCTCGTCCCGCTGGAGTTGCCGGTCATCCTGCTGACGCTCATGGCGGTTCGCGGCCGGCTCGCCACGACCCTGCGTCTCGCGATCACCGGGACGCTGACGCTGCTCGCGGTCTTGAAGACCGCGGATTTCGCGATGTCGGCCGCGCTCGCGCGCGGTTTCAATCCCGTGGCCGATCTCGCCCTGATCGAGGCGGGCCTGCGGCTTCTCGCCGGAACGATCGGCCCCCTTGCGGCCGGGATCGCGGCGCTGGGCGCGGCGCTCGCCGCGGTGGGCATCGCCGTCGCGCTCTGGTGGGCAACGGGCGTCTGGGCCGCGGTCGCGGTGCCGCCGGGCCTGACGCGGGCGGCCGCCGGCACCGGCGCGCTGGCCTTCGCGGTGCTGGCCACGCTGGAAATCGGGCAGGCGCTGGGGCGCTGGTCGCTGCCGGTGACCCCGCCGGGCGCAGCCTTCACCGCGCGCGTCGGCCTCGAACGGATCGCCCTCGCGCGCGAGACGCTCGCCGATCTGCGCGCCTTCCGCACGGCCGCTGTGCAGGACCCCTACGCGGGCGTCCCGCACCTCCTCGACGGTATCGACCGGGACGTGCTCGTCGTCTTCGTGGAGAGTTACGGGCGCACCAGCCTCGACACCGCCTTTTACGCCGAACGGCACCGCGCGACGCTGCGGCGGAACGCGGCGCAACTCGAGCGCCGCGGGCTGTCGATGGTCTCGGGGCTGCTCGAAGCGCCGACGCGGGGCGGGCAGAGCTGGCTCTCGCATGCGACCTTCGCCAACGGGCTCTGGATCGACGATCAGGCGCGCTACGGCGCCGCCTTGGCCTCGGGGCGCGAGACGCTTTTCCACGTCGCCGGGCGGTCCGGTTTCCACACCGCCGCGGTGATGCCGCAGATCACGCTCGACTGGCCTGAATCGGCGATGATGGGGTTCGAGACCATTCTCGCGGCCGACGACCTCGGGTACGAGGGCGCCGCCTTCAACTGGGTGACGATGCCCGACCAGTTCACCTTCACCGCGCTCGACCGGCTGCTGCGCACCCCCGAGACCGAGAGGCCCGTCTTCGCCCAGCTCGCCCTCGGCTCGTCGCACGCGCCCTGGGTGCCGGTGCCGGATCTCGTCGACTGGGACGCGATCGAGGACGGCCGGATCTTCAACGCGATGGCGGCGGGCGGCGATCCGCCGGAAGAGGTCTGGCGCGATCGTGACCGCGTGCGGCGCCAGTATCGCGCGGCGATCGACTATGCCCTCTCGACCGTCTTTTCCTATGCCGCCCGCCATGCCGAGGATCCGCCGCTGATGATCGTGCTCGGAGATCACCAGGCCGCGGATTTCGTGGCCCTCGACGACCGGGCGCAGGTGCCGATCCACGTCATCGGCCCACCGGATCTCGTCGCGCGTGTCGCCGCGTGGAACTGGACACCCGGGCTGATCCCCGATCCGGACACCGGGGTGATCCGCATGGACCGCATGCGCGACCGGTTGATCGAGAGCTTTTCCTCTGCCCCCGGTATCGCGGCACCGGGCGGCTGATGCTGCGGCCCGTCCCGCCCGGAGGCCTGCGCGCGGGCCAGATCGCGCTCGCCGCCGCGTTGCTGGCGCTGGTGTGGCATCTCGTCGGCGGCCGGGAGGCCCTGCGGAGCCTCGCCTCCGCGGATGCGGCATGGCTCGCCGCCGCCTTCGCCGCGCTGATCCTGCAGACCGCGTTGTCGGCGCTGCGGTGGCAGCTGACGGCGGGACAGCTCGGTATCCGCCTCGAGACCCCGGATGCGCTGCGCGAGTACTTCCTCGGTCAGCTGGTCAACCAGTCCCTTCCGGGCGGGGTGCTCGGGGATGCACGCCGGGCGATCCGGTCACGCGGAGATGCAGGGCTTCTGGCGTCGGGTCAGGCGGTGATCTTCGAGCGGCTGGCGGGGCAGGCCGGGCTCTTTCTCTGTGCCGCGGTCGCCTTCGCGCTGACCTTCGCGATCCCCGGCGGGGTCTCGTGGCCCGCATGGCTCGCGCTGCCGGTGGCGGCGCTTCTCGCCGCGGCCCTTGGCCTGCCGTTCGCTCTTCATGCCGCGCGGCGGCTGGGCGGGCGGGTCGGCCGGACGATCGAGGCGCTCTGGCGTCCCATGATCACGGCACTCGCCGCGCGCGACGTGATCTGGCGGCAGGTGGCGCTGAGCCTCGCGACCGCTGCCTGCAATCTCGCGGCCTTCGCCTTCTGTGCCGAGGCCGTCGGCCACGGGTTGCCGCCTGCGGCCGTCGCCGCCTTCGTCCCGCTCGTTCTGATGACCATGCTGGTTCCGCTGACGATCAGCGGCTGGGGACTGCGCGAAGGGGCCGCGGCCGCGCTCTTCCCGCTCGCCGGGTCCACGGCCAGCGGTGGGCTCGCCGCGAGCGTCGTGTTCGGCCTGACGATGATCCTCGCGGCGCTGCCGGGGATCCTCGTCCTGCTGCGTCAGCGTCTCACGCCGTTGGGCACGCGCGGGTCATGAGCCCGATACGCTCTGCGGCGCGTCGTGAAGCGGTCGGCTGGCCGCCTGCGCGGTGGGGCTCAACGCGCAATCGAACACCACGTCGGACCCGAGGGAGTAGACCCGCGTCTCGGGGCGCAGGGCATCCGACAGGCTTTCGGTGGGGGACGGCATGGTCAGGCTCTGTTGTCCCGCACCGATCAGAAGCGGCGCGACGGCCACCTGAAGCCGGGTCAGCAGCCCGGCCTCGAGGAAGCGCGATATCGTTATTCCGCCGCCCTCGATCATGACGGAGGAGAGGCCCGCCTCGCGCAGTGCGGCGAGGATCTCTTGCGGATCCAGCAGGTCCCCGCGCACCGGCAGGCGGATGACCTCGACCCCTTCGGGGCGCGGCCGGTCCGTCGCCTGAACGACGATCCGCCGGGCGCCGTCCGCCCGCAGCACCGGCGCGTCGTCGGGCAGCCGCCCCCGCGGATCGATCACGATGCGCGCGGGATTGCGGCCCTGACAGAGCCGCACGGTGAGCCGCGGAGTGTCGTGCAGCGCCGTGCGGACGCCGATCGCGACACCGTCGACGAGGGCGCGCATCCGGTGCAGATGGGCGAGCCCGTCCGGGCCGGAGACATCGCGGGCATCGCCCGTCACCGTCGCGATCCGCCCGTCGAGCGACTGCCCGATCTGGGCCACCGTGACCGGCCCGAGGTCGCGCCGCGCGAGCGGTCCGTAAAGCGCCAGCGCGGCGTCTTCGCCCGGGGTCCAGCCGCCGCAGCAGGTGCAGGAGGTCCCCTGCCGCACGGCCAGCAGCCGTTCCCAGACCTGCGATGTCACGTCAATCGGTTGCATGCGTGGTCTCCTCAGCCACTGTCGGGGGCAGGGCGAGAATGTCGCCATGGCCGATCCGGCAGGTCGTGCGGTCCGCCGCCGCCTTGCGCATCGCGCCCCACCCGGGCGCGCCGGTGGCGCCGGCCTCCTCGGCCGCCGCCGCGATCCCGTCAACGAGCGCGATCTGCAGCGCGCTCGACGCCGGGCCGAGGTGCCAGGGGCTCCTGGCCTGCCGGACCTCGAACCCGGCCGCGGCGAAAGCGGCCGCCCCCGCCGTGACCGCCTCCGGCCCGAGCGCCGGACCCAGCCCCTTGTCGCCGCGCTGGTGCCGGTTGAAGGCCGCCCCGACCCCGGCGTCGCCGGGATCCTCGGGGCTCCAGCGCATCTCGCCGTCGTAGGACAGCGCCGCGTAGAACGGAACGCGCAACCGCGCGGCAAGGTCCCGCACCCAGCGCGCCGGCACGAGATCCAGCAGCGCGCCCGCGGTCACGAGCGTCACATCCGCGAGCGGCAGGCGGTCGAGATCGTCCAGATCCAGCCGGTGCACCTGCGCCGTGGTCCCTGCGTCCTGCGCCGCATCGGCCGCACGGGACAGGAGCGCCGGATCGTTGTCCACAAGGTGCCAGCGCACGCGGCCCGGCAGGTGCGGGGCCATGGCCCGCATCGTCGCCCCGGTGCCGCAGCCGAGATCGAGGATCACCGGCGCCGGCCCCGCCGCCCGCGCAGCCTGTTGCAACAGATCGGCGTCGCGCGCCGCGCGGTCGGCCGGTTCGCGCAGGGCCAGCCAGTCGGCGGAAAAGCCCATCTCAGATCTCGCCCTCGTACCAGGCGCGCGCGACATGGCTTTCGTGCAGCAGGATGCGCAGCCTTTTCACGCGCCCGCCGTCCTGAAGGCGCCCGCCGCGGACAGCCTCCGCCATCCGGTCGAAAATGTGCCGGCACAGGAATTCGGTCGTCGTGAAGCGCCCCGCGAACTCCGGCACCTCGTCGAGGTTGCGGTACCGCAGCGGCGCCAGCACCTCTGTCAGGGCCTCCGTGGCGAGGCCGATGTCGACCACCAGCCCGTGGTCGTCGATCTCCTCGGTGTAGAAGGCCGCGTCCACGGTGAAGGTCGCGCCATGCATGCCCTGCGCGGGGCCGAACACGGGCGAGGGCAGGGAATGCGCGATCATGATGTGATCTCGGACTTCGACGGCGAACATGGGCGCTCCTCAGGTTCGTGGATATCGGATACGGTGACAGAGGGTGTCGGGATCGCCGAGGATCGCGCCGTATTGCGCGGCGAGATCCTCGAAGCGCGTCTCTCCCGAGATCAGGATGTCGAGCGCGGGATCGCACAGCAGGTCGAGCGCCTTGGCCATGCGGCGCCCGTGGGTCCAGCGCGCGGCCCGGTCCGGGGGCAGGTGGCCCACTTGCGAACTGACGAGACGCACCCTGCGGCTGTGGAAGGCGCCGCCGAGCGGGACGGGCGTCGCGCCCGCGCCGTGCCAGCTTGCCTCGACCACCGTCGCGTCCTGCCCGGCAAGCCCGAGCGCGAGGGCCAGCCCGTCGGCGGTCGCGCTGGTGTGGATGACCACGTCGCATGCGTCGGGGGCCCCGTCCGGCGCCCCTTTCGGCGTCTCGTCCGCCGGCGCGAAGCCGCAGCCCAGCGCATCGGCGAGCGCGGCACGTTCGGGGCGGCGGTCGACCAGCGTGACCTCGGCGCCGGGCAGCCGCGCCGCGAGATAGCCAGCCAGCGCGCCCACGACACCCGCGCCGATCACCGCGATCCGGTCGCCCGCGGCCGCGCCGCTGTCCCAGAGGATGTTCAGCGCGGTCTCCATGTTGGCCCCGAGCACGGCACGTTCGGGCGGCAGCCCGTCGGGCAGGGGGGTGAGCGCCGCCTCCGGCATGCGGAACCGGGTCTGATGGGGATGCAGGGCAAAGACGGCACGCCCCCTCAGGGCGCCTTCCGTCACGCGGCCGACGGCGCTGTAGCCGTATTTGACCGGGAAGGGGAACGCGCCCTCCTGCGCCGGTGCGCGCATCCGCCCGGCTTCGCTCTCGGGCACGCGGCCCTCGAAGACCAGCCGCTCGGTGCCGCGGCTGATCGCGGTAAAAAGCGTGTCCACGGCGACGCCGTCGCCGGGCTCGGCCGGGCGCGTCTCCGCCCGGCCGGGGCCGATACACCACAACGCCGTCGGGGTCATGGCGCCGGAAATCCCGGTCCGGCAGGTCCGCCCGCAGCAGGCGGCGCCGGCCACCCCGCGGGGTGCGGGCGCCGGGCAGGCACATGGGTGCCCTGATCCGCCGCTGGCGGGGCCGGCCTGCGCCCGTGGCGGCAGCCGAGCTCTCGACGGCGCCCGGCAGCGCGCCGGTCCGGGGGCGCGCCGGTCCGGTCGCCGGAAACATCGACGGGTGTGAGCGGTCGGGTCGTCAGCAAGGCCGGTTCCATCTGTCGCGATGCATCGTGCACAAGGTAGGCGTTGCAGGATCGAGGCAAGTCCGGCGGAGGGTTTCCGCCCAGCGCGCGCGGGGCCGGCGCTGGACGCCGGCCCGCGCGCGCTACCTGTTCGTCCTGACGCGCGAGGGGGCGCCGCGATGAAGCTGTGGCTCGGATTTCTCAGGTCGCTGGCGATCTACCACAATCCGCTGACGCTCGGGACATGGCGGCGCTTTTACAGGACGCAACTGGATCCGGGCGATCTGGTGTTCGATGTCGGTGCGCATGTCGGCACCCGCGCCCGCGCGATGCGCGCGGCCGGGGCCCGTGTCGTCGCACTCGAACCGCAGTATCCCTTCGCGGGCTTCCTGCGCCGCACCCTGCCGCGCGACATCGAGCTTGTCGAAGCGGCCGCCGGCGGCGCGGAGGTCGAGGCCGAGATGGCCGTGTCGTCGCGCCATCCCACGGTGTCGTCGCTGACGGCCGCCTTCGTCGAGGGCGCCGGGCGCGCGCCGGGGTTCGATCACGTCCGCTGGGACCGGACGCAGAGGGTGCGCATGGTCACGCTCGACGGGCTGATCGCCCGCTTCGGCTGCCCGCGCTACGTCAAGATCGACGTCGAGGGGTTCGAGATCGAGGTTCTCGCCGGGCTGTCCCGCCCGGTGCCCATGCTCTCGGTCGAGTTCCTGCCCGCGTTTCCGACGCTGACGCATGCGGTGATCGACCGGCTGGCCGACCTGGGCGCTTACCGCTTCAACCCCGTGCAGGGCGAAACCGGCGCGTTTCTCTGGTCGGACTGGCGCGACGCCGCCGCGACGAAGGTCTGGCTCGATACGCTGCCCGCGACCGCGACCTCGGGTGATCTCTTCGCGCGGCTGTCCTGCGCGAAGGGCGCCTGATGCGGGTCCGGCGCGCGCAGCGCCGACGGGCGACCCCCTTCGGACCGCTGCGCAGCGACGTCCGTGTCGGCCGGGAGATCGTCCGCGCGTGAGGAGTCGGTGGCCGCTCGTGCCCGTGCGGGGCAACGCGGTCGCGCGCCTGCCAAGCCCGCGCCGGCGCCGGGTCTGGATCGCGGTCGCTCAGACCGGGCCCCTCGCCACCCGTTCCAGAAGCGCGCCCGCGACCCCCGCCGCGTCCGTCCAGGAGGGCAGCGCCGCGCCCGCGCGGCGCGCCGCCTGCGCCTTGTCC
>NZ_JAWLFS010000083.1:0-5170 GCF_041685465.1 Rhodosalinus sp.
CGCGGAGACCCTGCCAGCGTTCGACCGCGGCGATGACCGGGCGCAGCTCGGCGTGCTCGCGCGCGAGCGCGACCGGGTCGCCGCCGCCCTCGGCGAGCCGCGCCTCGACGTAGGCGAAACGCTCCGCGATCTGCTGCAGCCGGTCCTCGGGGATCATGCGCGCGTCAGTCCTCCATCCGGGTCACGGGGTCAAGTGGGCGGCGCCCGGGCCGCGCCCGGCGGCGCGGGCCAAGCGGTTTCGAAACCGCTTGGCCAAGGCGTTTCGAAACGCCTTGGGCTCACCCCTCCGCGCGGAGCGCCGCGATCCAGCGGTCGACGCGCGCGCGATTGACGCCCATGTCGGAGGAGCCGAAACGCAGCCGCCCGTGGATCAGAAGATCCGTGCCCTCCTGCCTGACGGTGGTGTAATCCGGAAAGCCCCAGAGCGCCGAGCGCGTGATGTAGGTCACCATCCCCTCGGCCACCGAGCCGGCGAGCACCTGCGTGCGCGGCGTCGCGCGGGCGATGGCGTCGAAGCGGCGCAGCGCCTCCGGCCCCGCGTCCGTCACGCGCCGCTTCACGCCACCGGGGAGGTCCTCGTCCTCCGTCACCTCCGGCGCGACGTGCCAGCGCGCCGGGTCGCTCGGCGCGAAGCGCACCCAGGCCGCGAAATTCGCCGCCACCAGAAGGATCAGAACGCCGAGCCAGAACAGCACTTTCACATCTCCGTCCTTTCCTGTGTCGCGCGAGCGAGCCGCGCCTGCCCGATCAGGCAGAGCAGCTCCATCGCCGCATGCGCGCCTGCCACCGCCGTCGCGCCTGTCGTGTCGAACGGCGGCGAGACCTCGACCACGTCGCCCCCCCGGATGTCGAGCCCGGCGAGCCCCTGCAGGAGCGCCGACGCCTGCCAGCTCGCCAGCCCGCCCCAGACCGGGGTGCCGGTCCCCGGCGCGAAGGCCGGGTCGAGCGCGTCGATATCGAAGCTGAGATAGGCGGGCCCCGCGCCGACGATCCGCCGCACCTGCGCCACGACGGCCCCGACGCCGTTCTCGTGCACCTCGCGCGCGTCGATGACGGCGATGCCCAGCGGGTCGGGATTATGGGTGCGGATGCCGATCTGCACCGAACGCGCCGGCGCGATCAGCCCGCGCTTCACCGCCTTGTAGAACATCGTGCCGTGATCGACGCGGGCCGGGTCGTCGTCGGCCCAGGTGTCGGTGTGCGCGTCGAACTGGATGAGCGCGAGCGGCCCGAACTTCGCCGCGTAAGCCTCCAGAACGGGGAGGGAAATCGAGTGATCCCCGCCGAGCGTCAGGCTCGCCGCGCCGGCCGCGAGGATGCCCGCGACATGCGCCCGGATCGCCTCCGGCGCCTCCGCGGGGCGCGCGTAGTCGAACGCCAGATCGCCGTGATCCGCGATCGCCAGCGCCTCCATCGGGTTCCAGCCGCCCCAGCCCCAGGGCGGATCACAGGTCTGGAGCGCGCTCGCCTCGCGGATGGCGCGCGGGCCGAGGCGCGTGCCGGGCCGGTTCGTCACCGCCTGATCGAAGGGCACGCCGGTCACGGCGACGTCCACGCCGCGCAGATCCTTGGTGTAGCGCCGGCGCAGGAAGGAGGTCGCGCCGGCGAAGGTGTTCTCGAAGCTCGCGCCCTTCAGCTCCTCCCGGGTGAAGGCGTGATCGACCTGCTTCGCGGCGTCCTCGAGGGCCATGCGCTCACTCCGCGGGCAGCGCCCGCTCGACGAGGCGGGCGTAAAGGCTCGCGCCGACGGGCGCGATCTCGTCGTTGAAATCGAAGGCCGGGTGGTGACACATCGGCGTCTCCCCCTGTCCGACGAGCAGATAGGCGCCCGGCCGCGCCTCGAGAAGATAGGCGAAATCCTCCGCGCCCATGCTCGGCTCCGTCTCGGTGTCGACCGCGTCGCCCACCACGTCGCGCGCGACCTCCGCGGCGAAGGCGGTCTCGCGCGGGTGGTTGACGGTCGCGGGATACCAGCGGTCGTAGTCGAGCGCGGCGGAGATGCCATGCGCCGCCGCGACACCCTCGACGATGGCGCGCACGCGCGCCTCCGCCCAGTCGCGCCAGTGCGGATCGAAGGTGCGCACGGTTCCGGCGAGCCGTGCCATGGCGGGGATCACGTTCGTCGTCGTGCCCGCCTCGATCTGCGTGAGCGCGATGCGCAGCTCGGCGCGCGGGTCGGCCTCGGCCGGAAGGCTCCGGATCGCCTGCGCCACGGCGAGCGCGGGGCCGATCGGGTCGAGCGCCTCGTGCGGGCGCGCGGCGTGCCCGCCCCGCCCGGTGAGCGTGAGCCGCCAGTCGTCGACCGCCGCCATGATCGGACCCGCCCGCGTGGACACATGCCCCACGGGCAGGCCCGGGCGATTGTGAAGCGCGTAGACTTCTTGCAGCCCGAACCGGTCCGGCACGCCCTCGGCCACCATGACGCCGCCACCGCCGCCATCCTCCTCCGCCGGCTGGAAGAGGAGCACCGCGCGCCCGGCGAAATTGCGCGTCTCGGCGAGATACCGCGCCGCGCCGAGCAGCATCGCGGTGTGCCCGTCGTGGCCGCAGGCATGCGCCCGTCCCGGCACGGTCGAGGCCCAGTCCGCCCCGCTCTCGTCGGGCATCGGCAGCGCGTCCATGTCGGCGCGCAGCCCCACCGCCGGGCCGTCGGCGCGCCCCCGGATCACCGCGACGACCCCGGTCTGCGCCACGCCCTCGTGCACCTCGTCCACGCCGAAGGCACGCAGCCGCTCGGCCACGAAGCGCGCCGTCTGGTGACAGTCGAAGCCGATCTCGGGGTGCGCGTGCAGGTGGCGCCGCCAGCCGGCCATCTCGTCGGAGAGCGCGGCGATGCGGTTGATGACGGGCATGGACTCCCTTTCTCTCGCGGGTCAGATTTCCACTTGAACAGCAACACGGTGTCCGCCGCAATGCCCCAAGATCCCTTCCCCGGCCTGACCGGCCTTTCCCGGCTGCGCGCCATCATGGCGCGGCTGCGCGACCCCGAGACGGGCTGCCCCTGGGACATCGAACAGGATTTCGCCTCCATCGCGCCCTACACGATCGAGGAGGCCCACGAGGTCGCCGACGCGATCGCGCGCGAGGCCTGGGACGAGCTCGAGGGGGAGCTGGGCGACCTGCTGCTGCAGGTCGTTTATCACGCGCAGATGGCCGAGGAGGCGGGGCTTTTCGACTTCGACTCGGTCGCGCAGACGATCGCCGACAAGATGGTGGAGCGCCATCCGCATGTCTTCGGCGCGGAGAGCCGCGACAAGAGCGCCGCGCAGCAAACCCGCGACTGGGAGGCGGTGAAGGCCGCCGAACGCGCCGCGCGGGCCGAGACGGGCGTGCTCGACGGCGTGGCGCTCGGGCTGCCGGCGCTGACGCGGGCGGTGAAGCTGCAGAAGCGCGCGGCGCGCGTCGGCTTCGACTGGCCCGAGGCGGGCGCCGTGCTGGACAAGATCGCCGAGGAGGCCGCCGAGCTGACAGAGGCGCGCGACCGGCTGGGCGCGGCCGAGATCGCCGAGGAGTTCGGCGACCTGATGTTCGTCATGGCCAATCTCGCGCGCCATCTCGGCGTCGATCCGGAGGAGGCGTTGCGCGGCGCGAATACCAAGTTCACACGGCGCTTCAACGCGATAGAGTCCGCTCTTCATGCAAAGGGCAAAGCCCCTCAGGACTCCGACCTCGCCGAGATGGATGCCCTCTGGGAGGCGGCGAAGCGCGCCGAGCGTGCCGGGTGATTGCGCCGCGCGCCGGCCTCTGCCACTTGTGATGCGGAGCACGACAGGACCGAGATGGCACCCCGCAGGATCATCATCGACACCGACCCGGGTCAGGACGACGCCGTGGCGATCCTGCTGGCGCTCGCCAGCCCCGAGGAGATCGAGGTGCTGGGGATCACGGCCGTGGCGGGCAACGTGCCGCTGCCGCTCACCGCGCGCAACGCCCGGATCGTCTGCGAACTCGCCGGGCGGCCCGATATCCGCGTCTTCGCGGGGTGCGACCGACCGCTCGTGCGGCCGCTGGTGACCGCCGAGCATGTGCACGGGCGCACAGGCCTCGACGGCCCCGACCTGCCCGAGCCGTGCATGGCGCTCGAGGAAGCGCACGGCGTTGATTTCATCGTCGAGACGCTGCGGCGCGAACCACCGGGGACGGTGACGCTCTGCCCGCTCGGGCCGCTGACGAACATCGCCACGGCGATCCGCCGGGCGCCCGAGATCGCGGACCGGGTGCAGGAGATCGTGCTGATGGGCGGGGCCTATTTCGAGGTCGGCAACATCACGCCCACGGCGGAGTTCAACATCTACGTCGACCCGGAAGCCGCTGATATCGTGTTCCGATCCGGCGCGCCGCTTGCGGTGGTGCCGCTCGATGTCACGCACAGGGCGCTGGTGACGCCCACGCGCAACGCGGCCTTCCGCGCGCTCGGCACGCCCGTGGGCCTCGCCGTGGCGCAGATGACCGATTTCTTCGAGCGCTTCGACAAGGAGAAATACGGCGCGGAGGGTGCGCCGCTGCACGACCCCTGCGTGATCGCCCGGCTGATCCGGCCGGCGCTCTTCTCCGGGCGCCATGTCAACGTCGAGATCGAGACCGGCTCGGCGCTCACCCTCGGCATGACGGTCGCCGACTGGTGGGGCGTCACGGACCGTGCGCCCAACGCGACCTTCCTGGGCGACGTCGATGCGGAGGGGGTCTTTGCGCTGCTGACCGAGCGGCTGGCGCGGCTATGAGCGCGGCGCTGCACCTCGCCCGGCCCGGGGACCTCGAGCGGCTGCTGCCGATGGTCGCGGCGATGCACGCGGAGGCCGGCACGGCCCAGGACGACGACGGCCGTCGCGCCGCGCTCGCCCCTCTGCTCGAGGGCTCGCCGCACGGCGCGGTCTACCTGATCGGGCCGCGCGGCGCGCCGATCGGCTATCTCGTGGTGACCTTCGGCTGGTCGGTCGCCTACGGCGGCCTCGATGCGGTGATCGACGAGATCTACGTCCGCCGCGCCGTGCGCGGGCGCGGCATCGCCGCCGACGCGCTCGACGCGCTCGCCCGCGCGCTGCGCGACGCGGGCGTCGTGGCGCTGCACCTGGAGGTCGACAGCGCGAACGCGGCGGCGCAGCGCCTTTACACCCGTGCGCATTTCACCACGCGCGACGCCACGCTGCTGATGACACGCCCGCTCTGAGGC
>NZ_JAWLFS010000083.1:5270-11393 GCF_041685465.1 Rhodosalinus sp.
ACAGCGCGAACGCGGCGGCGCAGCGCCTTTACACCCGTGCGCATTTCACCACGCGCGACGCCACGCTGCTGATGACACGCCCGCTCTGAGGCGCGACGCCAGCGCGATTCGGCCGCTCAGAGGCTCCCGACGACGATGACCATCGCCACCGAGTAGAGCATCACCCCCCCGACCACGAGCCAGAGCGCGTAGTTGCGCGCGAAGCTCGCCCTGGTGAGCTCCTTGGCCTGATACATGAGGTCGGGCCACGTGTAGGAGACGAAATCGCCCTGCGTGAAGACCGCCTTGATCCGACCCGCCTCGTCCACCACCGGCAGGCGGCGGAAGCGCTCGTTCGACATGATCCGCAGCCAGTCGAGCAGGTCGTCGGTCTCCCGTGCGACGCGGATCTCGCGGGTCATCACCTCGGCGAGCGTGGTCGTGGCCGCGTCGCGGCCGGCGTTCACGAGCCGGCGCATCACGTCGCGCTCGGTGACCACGCCGGTCACCGTGCCGTCCTCCTCTGTCACAACGACGGAGCCGTACCCGCGATCGCTCATCGCCGCCACGGCCTCGGCCACGCTGGCGCTCTCGCGAAAGGTGAGCGGCGCAGGCTTGCTCGCATACTCCGGGCGGTCGCGGATCTGCATCCGCATATGGTCGCTCGCGGTCATCGGAAACTCCTCTCGCATGGGTACGTCGCCGGAGAACCCTAGCGCGCGCGGCGCGAGAACAAGGCGCGCGGGCTGGCATGGCCCCGGGCAGGGGCTTATATCCGGGTCATGACGCTCGCCATTCCCTTCGAGACCACCTACGCGGCGCTGCCCGAGCGCCTGTATTCCCGGATCGACCCGACGCCGGTCCGCGATCCGCAGCTCCTCGCCTTCAACCATGCGCTCGCCGCGGACCTGGGCATCGCGGTGACCGGCGACGAGGCAACGCTCGCCCGCGTCTTCGCCGGCAACGAGGTGCCCGAGGGTGCCGCGCCCCTCGCGCAGCTCTACGCCGGCCACCAGTTCGGGCAGTTCAACCCGCAGCTCGGCGACGGGCGCGCGCATCTCCTCGGCGAGGTTGTGGACCGCCAGGGCCGCCGCCGCGACATCCAGCTCAAGGGCTCGGGGCGCACGCCCTATTCACGGATGGGCGACGGGCGCGCCTGGATGGGCCCGGTCCTGCGTGAATACGTCGTTTCGGAAGCGATGCACGCGATGGGCATTCCCACGACGCGCGCCCTCGCCGCCGTGGCCACGGGAGAGCCCGTCGTGCGCGAGGCGGTGCTGCCCGGCGCGGTTCTGACCCGCGTCGCGGCGAGCCACATCCGCGTCGGAACCTTCCAGGTCTTCGCCGCGCGGCAGGACACCGAGGCGCTGCGCGCGCTCTTCGACCATACGGTCGCGCGGCACTACCCGCAGGCCGACGGGCCGCAGGCACTTCTCGACGCGGTGATCGCGGCGCAGGCGCGGCTCGTGGCGCAGTGGATGAGCGTGGGGTTCATTCACGGCGTGATGAACACGGACAACTGCGCGCTCTCGGGCGAGACGATCGACTACGGGCCCTGCGCCTTCGTGGACGACTACCACCCCGAGACGGTCTTTTCCTCGATCGACCGGATGGGGCGCTACGCCTACGCCAACCAGCCCGATATCGCGGTCTGGAACATGGCGCAGCTCGCCACGGCACTGGTGCCGCTCATGCCCGACCGCGACAAGGCGGTCGAGGCCTTCACGGAGTCGGTCCACGCCATGCCCGGGATGATCCGCGCCGAATGGCTCGCCCGTTTCCGCGCGAAGCTCGGCCTCGCCGGGCAGGACGAGGGCGACGCGGGGCTGATCTCGGAGCTGCTCGACCTCATGGCGGCGCAGGGCGCGGATTTCACCAACACCTTCCGCGGGCTCGCCGAGGGCACCGCGCGGCGGGAATTCACGGATCCCGCGCCCTTCGATGCCTGGGAGGGCAAATGGCGCGCGCGCCTCGCGGCCGAGACGGGCGACCCGGCGGCGCGGATGCGCGCCGCGAACCCGGCGGTGATCCCGCGCAACCACCAGGTCGAGCACATGATCGAGGCGGCGGTCGGCGGCGACCTGGCGCCGTTCCGGCGGCTCGTGGCGGCGCTCGCGACGCCTTACGAGACGCCGGAGGACACCACGCTCGCCGCGCCGCCCCGGCCCGAGGAGCGGGTCGCGGCGACCTTCTGCGGCACCTGAGCGGGGCGCATCCGCGGGGGGCGATGGCCCGAGCGCTGCGCGCGCGGCCACGGCGCATGTGGGGGCTTCGCGCCCCCACGCCCCCGCGGGATATTTTTGCCAAGAAGAAGGACCCGGGGCGGCGCTTGAGTGCGGGGTGCGGATCGCGGGCCGGGCGCGCGCATGGGCTGTCGCCATCGGCGGCGCTCGTCGCGGTGCGCGGCAGGCTCGCCGGCCCTCCGGCGGGCGCGGGGCCTATTCCTTCGCGCGCACCCGCTGCAGGAGCGGCATCAGGTCCGCCATCTCGGGGCCCGTCGCGCGCCCCGTCAGCGCCTTGCGCAGGGGCATGAAGAGCGCCTTGCCCTTGCGGCCGGTCCGTTCCTTCACCGCCGCGGTCCACGCGCCCCAGGTCTCCGGCCCGTAGGGCGGCTCTGGCAGGAGCGCCATCGCCTCGGCGACGAAGTCGGCGTCCTCCGGCGCGATCCCGGGCTCGGCACCATCCCGGAAGAGCGCCCACCAGTCGGCGAGCTCCGCCCGCGTCTCGATGTTCTCGCGCACCACCGACCAGAAGCGCTCGGCCAGATCGTCGGGCACGCCGAGGGCCGCGATCTCGTCCTTCATGGCCTCGAAGGGCAGCGCATGCAGGTGCCGCGCGGTGAGCGGGCCGAGATCGGCCTCGTCGAACTTCGTGGGCGCCGCGCCGAACTTCGAGAGGTCGAAGTCCGCGGCGAGCGCGTCGGGATCGTCGACGAGCTCCACCGGGTCGGAGGTGCCGAGCCGCGCCATCAGGCTGACCAGCGCCGCCGGCTCCACCCCCCGCGCGCGCAGGTCGCGTAAGCTGAGCGTGCCGAGCCGCTTCGAGAGCGCCTCGCCCTGCGGGCCGGTCAGGAGCGAGTGATGCGCGAAGCGTGGCGCCGTGCCGCCGAGCGCCGCGATGATCTGGATCTGCGTCGCGGTGTTGGTGACGTGGTCGGCCCCCCGCACGACGTCGGTGATCGCCATCCCGGTGTCGTCCACCACCGAGGCCAGCGTGTAGAGCACCTGCCCGTCGGCGCGGATCAGCACCGGGTCGGAGACCGAGGCGGCGTCGATCGAGAGCGGGCCGAGGATGCCGTCCTCCCATTCGATGCGCGCGTGATCGAGCCGGAACCGCCAGTGCCCGGCGCCCCGCTCGGCGCGCAGGCGGGCCTTCTCCTCCTCGGAGAGCGCGAGCCCGGCGCGGTCGTAGACCGGCGGGCGCCCCATGGCGAGCTGCTTGCGCCGCTTGAGCTCCAGCTCCTCGGGGGTCTCGAAGCACTCGTAGAGCCGCCCCGCGGCGCGCAGGCGGTCGGCGGCGGCCGCGTAGCGGTCGAGGCGCGTCGACTGCCGCTCCATCCGGTCCCAGGTGAGGCCGAGCCAGGCGAGATCCTCCTCGATCGCGGCGACGTAGACCTCCTGCGAGCGCTCCGGGTCGGTGTCGTCGATGCGCAGGATGAAGGTGCCGCCCGCCTTGCGCGCGACGAGGTAGTTCATCAGCGCGGTGCGCAGGTTGCCCACGTGCAGGTAGCCCGTGGGCGACGGGGCGAAACGGGTGGTGGTCATCGGCGTCTCCTGTCGGGCGTGTCCCCTGTCACAAGCCCCGTGCCATGTCCAGCGCGGGCGGGCCGAGGCACGCCGGACCTGCGAAATGTCACATGCACTGTGCGCAAACGCACAAGAGGTTCGGGCAGCCCGGCGGCTACCGTCCGCACAGTCCTAACCCGGGAGGAGACCCATGACACAGGCAACGATCACCCGCCGCCAGGCGCTCGCCGGCGCCGCGGCGCTGCCGCTCGCCACCGCTGCCGCCGGCCCGGCCCGCGCGAGCGCGCCGATGCTGGGGCCGGATTTCCCGACGCACGCCCGCTTCCGCCTCGGCGGCTTCGAGGTCACCACGCTACTGGCCGGAACGCGGATGGTGCCCAACCCGCAGGAGATCTTCGGCCTGAACGTCTCCGACGAGACCTTCGCCGAGGCCTCGGCCGAGGCGATGATCCCCACCGACACCAGCCGCTTCTTCTTCACGCCGACGGTGGTGAACACGGGCGAGGCGCTCATTCTCTTCGACACCGGTCTCGCGCCCGCGGCGACCGTCGGCGCGCTGGAGAGCGCGGGCTACACCGCCGACCAGGTCACCCACGTCGCGCTCACCCACATGCACGGCGACCATATCGGCGGGCTCATGGAGGAGGGCTCCGAGACCTTCGCCGGCGCGCGCTACCTGACCGGCGCGGCGGAGTTCGACGCCTGGGACTTCTCGGGCGACGAGACCTTCGAGGCGAAGGTCCGCCCGCTCTCGGACGCGGGCAAGCTCGAGTTCCTCGAGGACGGAGACGCGATGGCCTCCGGCGTGACCGCGGTGGCCGCCTTCGGCCACACGGCCGGCCACATGGCCTTCATGCTGGAAAGCGAGGGGCGCCAGCTCCTCCTCGGCGCGGATTTCGCCAACCACTACATCTGGTCCCTCGCCAACCCGGACTGGGAGGTGCTCTTCGACCGCGACAAGGAGCAGGCCGCGGCGACCCGCCGGCGCCTTCTCGGCATGCTCGCCGCCGACAAGGTGCCCTTCGTGGGCTACCACATGCCCTTCCCGGGCCTCGGCTACGTCGAAACCGCGGGCGACGGCTTCCGCTACGTGCCGCACAGCTACCAGTTGACGATGGAGTGAAGCCAAGAGCGGTGTCGGATCCCCCTGCTCGGCCCGGGCGACCGGGCCGAGCAGGGGCGTGCCGGAAAATACTGCCGGGACGCGGCGGGTCCGCCGCCCGCGGCTGACCGGATGGCGACGATCACGCCCAGGGCGGTTCGGGGCCGTCGTTCGCGCGCGCCGTCCGGTCCCGCCGCGGCATCATGACGGCCGCGAGGATCAACAGGTCGAACGGCACGCGGAACCGGATCTTCACGAAGAAGAGGGAGTAGAGCGCCCAGGCCAGAAGCGCGATCGCGATCGCGGTCGTCAGCGCTCCCGGCCGGACGGAGTGCCGCAGCGCGATCGCCGTCGCGTAGATCGTCGCCTGAACGACCGCGACATAGCCGAAAAAGACGGCCTGCAGGTCACCGCCGAGTCCGCTGCGCATGTAATCCCATGGCACCCAGTAGAGCGTTATCTTGCGCAGGAGGTTCATGACAAACGCCAAGGTTTCCTGGCGCATGAACTCAAAGGTCGCGGCCAGCAGATCGGACGGCAGCGGGCGCGTGGCGACACCGCGATGCGACAGCGGATCGGGATTGTTTCCGAGCCAGAGATTGGACGCACCATTGCCAGAGAGTGTCGGGCGCAGATCCCCCGTGAGAATCCAGACGAACGCGACGACCGCCGCGAAGGGGATCACGCCGAGCAGCGCCGCCCGAGCAGCGTGCGGCGTCGGCTGGCCGAGCAGCGCGGCGAGGAAGAACCCACCCGGTATCACCGGAAGCATCGCCGGATTGACGAAATACAGGCCCGCGGCCGCCGCCACCAGCGCAGCACGACGCCCGTCGAGCGCCGACTGGAGCAGTACGACGAGGAGCGCAAGCATCAGCCCCTGCTGGGAGGCGGTTGCCGTGACCAGCCACATGAAGGGCATCGCCACGAGCGCGACGCCGAGCGCCAGGGGCACCCGGCAGCGTAGCAGCAGCCAAAGGATCGGCGGCGCCGAGAGTAGAAAGTTGAAAAGGCGCACTGCCTGAACATCGGGCAGCACGTCCGCATGAAACAGTGGGTTGGCGAGGATCACCGCCATGTTGCCGGGAGGCCAGAAGAAGCTGTAAGAGGCGCCGCCCAGCACCGCCCGGATGTCAGCGATGCGGCTGATTTCATCCGGCGTGTCCGGCAGCGCGAACGCAGAAGCGACGCCGCCGATCAGATAGACCCCCGCGAATGCCCGGCGGCCAACGGACGACACCGCAAGGGCGCTGAACCTCTCGAGCAGGCCATCCATACTGAGCGACACCTGCTGCAGCT
>NZ_JAWLFS010000314.1:0-2734 GCF_041685465.1 Rhodosalinus sp.
ACCACCGGTCAGCCGCTCTGCCCGGCTCTCGACACGCAGAGACGTGTTGAAGCCCGTGGCGACCGGCTGTCGCGTTTCACCCATGGCGTGCGCCGAAGGTTGCTGTCGGACTTGGTTTAGCAGCTTGGCTCTACAGGGCTTTCGCGGGCACGCCAGCCATTACCCCCGATTTCGATGAATAATGCGGGTTGAACCCGGTGTCCCACGGCTCAGAAATCGTGGGGCACGGAGGCGGAAAAACACGTAAAAACAAATAATTAATTAAAATGGTAGGCCCGGAGGGATTCGAACCCCCAACCAAAGCGTTATGAGCGCTCTGCTCTGACCGGTTGAGCTACGGGCCCCCGTTGTCGTGCTAGGCGGCGGCCTTCTGCGCGTCAAGTCTTGGCCGTTGCCCGCGACGTGGCGATGGGCTAGGGCCGCGCGGAAGGGTGACGGAGGACGGGCCGGTGAGCGAGACGCGCAAGGGGCTGACCTACGCCGAGGCGGGCGTGGACATCGCCGCCGGCGAGGCGCTGGTGGAGCGGATCGGTCCGGCGGCGAAGCGCACGGCGCGACCGGGCGTGATGGCCGGCCTCGGTGGCTTCGGCGCGCTCTTCGACCCGAGGGCGGCGGGCTACGCGGACCCGATCCTCGTCGCGGCGACCGACGGGGTGGGCACCAAGCTCCGCATCGCGATCGACACCGGGCACCTCTCGACCGTGGGGATCGACCTGGTGGCGATGTGCGTCAACGACCTCGTCTGCCAGGGGGCGGAGCCGCTCTTCTTCCTCGACTATTTCGCCACCGGGCGCCTGTCGGCCGACGCGGCGGCCGAGGTGATCGAGGGCGTGGCCGAGGGCTGCGCCGGGGCGGGCTGCGCGCTCATCGGCGGCGAGACGGCGGAGATGCCGGGGATGTACGCGCCGGGCGACTTCGACCTCGCAGGCTTCGCCGTCGGTGCGATGGAGCGTGGTGCGGGCCTGCCCGCCGGCGTGGCCGCGGGCGACGTGCTCCTCGGCCTCGCCTCGGACGGGGTGCATTCCAACGGCTTCTCGCTGGTGCGCAGGGTGGCGGAGGCCGAGGGCCTCAGCTGGGACGCGCCCGCGCCCTTCGGTGACGGCACGCTCGGCGCGGCGCTCCTGACGCCCACGCGGCTCTACGTGCGCCCCGCGCTCGCGGCGCTGCGCGCGGGCGGGCTGCATGGGCTCGCGCACATCACCGGCGGCGGGCTGACCGAGAACCTGCCGCGCGTGCTGCCCGAGGGGCTCGGCGCGCGGGTGGATCTCTCCGCCTGGGCGCTGCCGCCGGTCTTCGGCTGGCTGCGGGACGCGGGCGGCATCGCGGAGGCGGAGATGTTGCGGAGCTTCAACTGCGGCATCGGCATGGTGGCCGTCGTGGCCCCCGACCGGGCCGAGGCGCTCGCCGCGACGCTGGAGGCGGAGGGCGAACGGGTCAGCGTGATCGGACGGGTCGAGCCCGGCGAAGGCGTGGTCCATGACGGCCGGCTTGGCTGACCCCCTGCGCATCGCGATCCTGATCTCCGGGTCGGGGTCGAACATGCTCCGCCTCGTCGAGAGCATGACGGGCGACCATCCGGCGCGGCCCGTGCTGGTCCTGTCCAACGTGCCGGGCGCCGGGGGGCTCGCGAAGGCCGAGGCGGCGGGCGTGCCGACGGCGGTCGTGGATCACCGCGCCTACGCCGACCGCGCCGCATTCGAGGCGGCGCTGCAGTCGACGCTCGCGCCGGCGCAGCCGGATCTGATCTGCCTCGCCGGGTTCATGCGGGTGCTGACACCCGGTTTCGTGGCGGCCTGGGAGGGGCGGATGCTCAACATCCACCCCTCGCTCCTGCCGAAGTTCCGCGGCCTCGACACCCATGCCCGCGCGCTCGCCGCCGGCGAGACGCGCCACGGCTGCACGGTGCACGAGGTGACGCCCGACCTCGACGCGGGGCCGGTGCTCGGGCAGGCGGAGGTGCCCGTCCGGCCCGACGACACGCCCGACACGCTCGCCGCGCGGGTGCAGGCGGCCGAGCACCGGCTCTACCCGGCGGTGCTGCGCCGCGTGGCCGAGGGCGACCGCAGCCCCCTCCGCTTCGCCTGACTTTCCTTCGAGGCGGCCATCGCGTATGCACGCCGTCGCGCCCGGTCGGGCGCGACACGCATTGCACCGGGGCCTTCATGCGCACCATCACCACGACCGAGGATCTCGCCGCGTTCTGCCAGCGTGCACAGGCGGCCCCCTACGTCACCGTCGACACCGAGTTCATGCGCGAGCGCACCTATTACGCGAAGCTCTGCCTGCTGCAGCTCGCCATCCCCGGCGAGGACGGGGCGGACGAGGGCGACGCGGTGCTCGTCGATCCGATCGAGGGCGACCTGTCGCTCGACCCGCTCTACGCGCTCTTCCGCGACGACAGCACCGTGAAGGTCTTTCACGCCGCGCGGCAGGACCTCGAGATCTTCTACGTCGACGCGGGCGTGATCCCGACGCCGCTCTTCGACACGCAGGTGGCGGCGATGGTCTGCGGCTTCGGCGAGCAGGTGGGCTACGAGACGCTTGTGAAGAAGGTGGCGAAGTCGAACCTCGACAAGACCTCGCGCTTCACCGACTGGTCGCGCCGCCCGCTCTCGGAGGCGCAGAAGGCCTACGCCCTCGCCGACGTGACGCATCTGCGCGTGATCTACGAATATCTCTCGGCGCGGCTCGCCGAGACCGGGCGCGACCGCTGGGTGGCCGAGGAGATCGGCAC
>NZ_JAWLFS010000084.1:0-11292 GCF_041685465.1 Rhodosalinus sp.
CCCAAGCGCGTCGAGCCCAGCCTCGACACGCTGGTGCCGGAAAACCCCAACATGCCCTACGACATGAAGGAGCTGATCCTGAAGGTCGCGGACGAGGGCGACTTCTACGAGATCCAGGAGGATTTCGCGAAGAACATCATCACCGGCTTCATCCGGCTCGAGGGCCGCACCGTGGGCGTGGTGGCGAACCAGCCGATGGTCCTCGCCGGCTGCCTCGACATCGATTCGGCGCGCAAGGCCGCGCGTTTCGTGCGCTTCTGCGACGCCTTCGAGATCCCGCTGCTGACCTTCGTCGACGTGCCGGGCTTCCTGCCGGGGACGAAGCAGGAATACGACGGCATCATCAAGCACGGCGCCAAGCTCCTCTTCGCCTACGGGCAGGCCACCGTGCCGAAGGTCACCGTCATCACCCGCAAGGCCTATGGCGGCGCCTATGTCGTCATGGCCTCGAAGCACCTGCGCGGCGATTTCAACTATGCCTGGCCGACCTCCGAGGTGGCCGTCATGGGCGCCAAGGGTGCGGTCGAGATCCTCTACCGCTCCGAACTGGGCGACGCGGAGAAGATCCAGCGCCGCACGCAGGACTACGAGGACCGCTTCGCCAATCCCTTCGTCGCCGCCGAGCGCGGCTTCATCGACGAGGTGATCCAGCCGCGCTCGACCCGGATGCGCGTGGCGCGCGCCTTCGCCAGCCTGCGCAAGAAGAAGGTGGCGACGCCCTGGAAGAAGCACGACAACATCCCGCTCTGAGCGCGTGCGTTTCCCTGCCCCGAATATCCCCGCAGGAGGCCGGTGTGCCATTGCGGGTGCCGTCTGCGTGGCGAGCGCGGCGGCGCCCCTCGCGGCAGAGGGGATCGCGGTGCCGTCCGGCCAGCCGGTGGAGCTGATGGAGGTGATCGCCGAGGAGGGGCGCGCGGGGCCGGTCCTGCGCTACCGCTACCTTGCGCCGGAGGCCCCGGGGCTGGCCTACGAAACGCGCGAGGCCGACATGGCGCATCTCTGCGATCGTCATGCCCTTCCGCACGCGCGCGCGGACGATGGCGCGCCGGCCCGCATCATCGTCAGTCTCGCCGAGGCCCCGGTGCCCTTTGCGGAACTCGACCCCGAGGTGACGCAGGTTTTCGAGGCGTACCGGATCGAGGGCGACCAGTGCAGATGGGAGGCGTTCTGATGGCGGTGCAGGGGGCCGGGATTTTTCGCGCGAGGCGTGGCGCGGATGCGACACTCGCGCCGCCGCGCGCAGAGCATTGCGTCAGCGCATGTATTTCCGGGAACGGATCGCTTAGGTTGGGCGATGGTTGCGTGCAAGTGACCGCACTCTGCGCGGCATACCCTGCGGACGGTAATGTCCGTACGGGGCAATCCGCTTATGACAGGAGAAACAGATGTCGAAGAGCATCAAGCTGCTTGCCATGCTGGGTTTCGTTGGCGCCGTTGCCGCCTGCGCCCAGCAGGAAGAAGAGTTCGTCGTGGTCGAGCCCGAGCCGATCACGACCGAGCCGGAATCGACCGGCAAGTACAAGTAAGACCGGACGGGGGCAGGCGAGGCCTGCCCCCGACCTTCGCCCGCGCCGCGGCGCTCGCCGGGAGCGGGCCACATGATCAAGCATCGCGGATTTCCTTCGCGCCAACCGGGTACGGATTTCCAGTTCACGATCCGGCGCGCGAACGCGAAAGGTGCGACGCCTCTCGCGCGGCGCGAGCGGTATGCGGATCGGCGCCCGGCCGACCGCGCGGCAGACGTGGCCTTTCTCGGGGCCCTTGTCGCCCATTTCGGAGATGCGCCTTTCGTGCGCGGCAATCTCGACGCGGGGCGGCTTTCATGGCTTTTCGGCCGCGAAGTCCTGCCCTGCGACGACCCTTTCGATCCCTGCGACTACGAGGCGCGGCTGATCGTCGACGTCGAGGCCGCGCGCGCGGCTTTTCCCGAGGTCTTCGATGGGGACGACCCGGCATGAGCGCGGTGGTCGAAACAACATATGCGCGAGTTTCCGCCGGGTCCGGGCGACGTCTCGCTGCCACGGCGATTTCGGCGAACAAGCGGTTGCAGAGGGCGGCCATCTCGGGAAATGTACAACCAGTGCGGGCATGTGTCGCGATGATCGATGCAGAGCAGGCCCGCCACCACCGTTACCCTCCCCTTCATGGGCGGCCCGGCCGGACTCACGGTCGGCCGCCCCTCTTTTCGTCACGCGCTCCGGAACCGGCGGCGCGGGCGCCCGGCACGCCGGGGTGGGCGGTGGCGGCGTGCGGCGCATGGCGCCGACCCATGTGCGGGCCACGGGGGCAGGCGCCCCGCGTGGTCCTGTGTCTTGAAGAAGCGGGTCCCGAGCGGCCCGCAACGGGAGAGGGGAGCGGATGTTCAAGAAGATCCTGATCGCCAACAGGGGCGAGATCGCCTGCCGCGTCATCAAGACGGCGCGCAAGATGGGGATCGCCACCGTCGCGGTCTATTCCGACGCCGACAGGAACGCGCTGCACGTCGAGATGGCCGACGAGGCCGTCCACATCGGCCCGGCGCCGGCGAATCAGTCCTACATCGTCATCGACAGGGTGATGGAGGCGATCCGCCGGACCGGCGCCGAGGCGGTGCATCCGGGCTACGGCTTCCTCTCCGAGAACCCGAAGTTCGCCGAGGCGCTGGAGGCCGAGGGCGTCGCCTTCATCGGTCCGCCCAAGGGCGCGATCGAGGCGATGGGCGACAAGATCACCTCGAAGAAGCTCGCCAAAGAGGCCGGCGTGAGCACCGTGCCCGGCGTCATGGGCCTGATCGAGGATGCCGAGGAGGCTGTCCGCATCTCCTCCGAGATCGGTTACCCGGTGATGATCAAGGCCAGCGCCGGAGGCGGCGGCAAGGGCATGCGCATCGCGTGGAATGACGGGGAGGCGCGGGAGGGCTTCCAGTCCTCGAAGAACGAGGCCGCCTCCAGCTTCGGCGACGACCGCATCTTCATCGAGAAGTTCGTCACGCAGCCGCGCCACATCGAGATCCAGGTGCTCGCCGACCAGCACGGCAACTGCATCTACCTCGGCGAGCGGGAGTGCTCGATCCAGCGTCGCAACCAGAAGGTGATCGAGGAGGCGCCCTCGCCCTTCCTCGACGAGGAGACGCGCGCGCGCATGGGCGCGCAGGCCACGGCTCTCGCGCAGGCGGTGGGGTACACCTCGGCCGGGACGGTCGAGTTCATCGTGGACGGGGAAAAGAACTTCTATTTCCTCGAGATGAACACCCGCCTTCAGGTGGAACACCCGGTCACCGAATTGATCACCGGCATCGACCTCGTCGAGCAGATGATCCGCGTCGCCGCCGGCGAGAAGCTCGCCCTCGCGCAGGACGATGTGCGGCTCGATGGCTGGGCGATCGAAAGCCGCCTCTACGCCGAGGATCCCTACCGCAAGTTCCTGCCGTCGATCGGGCGGCTCACCCGCTACCGCCCGCCGGAGGAGATCGTCACCCCGGAACGCGTCGTGCGCAACGACACCGGCGTCTACGAGGGGGGCGAGATCAGCATGTACTACGACCCGATGATCGCCAAGCTCTGTACCTGGGCGCCGACGCGCGCCGCGGCGGTCGAGGGCATGCGCCAGGCGCTCGACGGCTTCGAGGTGGAAGGGATCGGCCACAACCTGCCGTTCCTCTCGGCGGTGATGGAGCATCCGAAATTCGTCGCCGGCGAGATGACGACCGCCTTCATCGCCGAGGAATGGCCCGAGGGCTTCGCCGGCGAGACGCTCACAGCCGAGGCGCTGCGCCGTGTGGTGGCGGCGGCCGCCGCAATGCACCGCGTCGCCGAGATCCGGCGCACCCGGATCTCGGGGCGGATGGACAACCACGAGCGCAAGGTGGGCGCCGACTGGATCGTGACGGCGCAGGGCGAACGCCACGTCGTCACCATCGACGCAGACCGCGAGGGTGCGACGGTGCGTTTCGAGGACGGCACCGAGCACCGGGTCGTCGGCGACTGGACGCCGGGGCGCCCGCTCGCGCGGATGACCGTGGACGGCGCGCCGCTCACGCTCAAGGTGGGCAAGATCACCGGCGGCTTCCGCATCCGCACCCGCGGCGCGGACCTGCGCCTGCACATCCGCACGCCGCGGCAGGCCGAGCTTGCCGAGCGGATGCCCGAGAAGGTGCCGCCCGACACCTCGCGGATGCTGCTCTGCCCGATGCCGGGGCTGCTGATGAAGGTCGACGTCGAGGCGGGCATGGAAGTGCAGGAAGGCCAGCCGCTCTGCACCGTCGAGGCCATGAAGATGGAGAACATCCTGCGCGCCGAACGCACGGCGGTGGTCGCCAGGGTCAACGCGGGCCCCGGCGACAGCCTTGCCGTGGACGATGTGATCATGGAGTTCGAGTGAGAGGCGAGGCCGTCATGGCCGCGAGGGCGCCGGTCACGGCCGGCGTGCCTCGGCGCTATCCGCGGTCTTCGCTCTGGTCGCGCACCTCGCGCTGGCGGAGGGGTTGCTTGTCGATGGAGCGGGTGATCTCGCGCACGTCCCAGGGCAGCGGCTTGCGGGCGATCACGGAGCCGTCCTTGGCGATGATGGCGAGCATGAAGCCGCGCGGGCGCAGCGCCTGGCGCAGGTCGGAGCGCGCCGCCGGGTCGGTGTCGGTCAGCACGACCACGTCGCGGTCGATGAGCGGCTGCTTGCGCCCGCGGATCGAGTCCATCTGGTCGACGAAACTCGGATCGTTCGGGCTGTTGGCGAAGACGATCACCGGCCGCGCGACCCAGTGGAAGTCCTCCAGCGTGGCATCGGTCCCGTCGCGGATGAGGGACGGTTCTTCGGTCTCGGTCTCGGATTCGGTCTCGGATTCGGCCTGCGCGGCCCCGGCCTCCTGTGCGGCGACCGGGGCGGCGGCGAGCGCGGCGAGAAGAAGCGCAGCGAAACGGGTCATGGCACCTCCTGTCAGCGAATATATAGGGGGCATGACCGGAAAAGCGAAGCCGCCGCAAGCCTCTCGGGCACGATTTGCCGCGCGCCGCGGCGCGATTGCCGGGGGGATGCGGAACCGGGGCGGGGCGCGGTCCGCGACCGCCCGCCGAAACATGGGAAGGACGAGAGCATGACGTCGAAATTCGAGACGTGGCGCAAGCTCGCCGAGAAGGAACTCAAGGGCCGCGATCCGGCGGAGCTGACCTGGGACACGCTGGAAGGCATCCCCGTCAAGCCGCTCTACACCGAGGAGGATCTGGCGGAGCTCGACCACCTCGGGAGCCTGCCGGGCGAGGCGCCCTTCGTCCGCGGCCCGCGCGCGACGATGTACGCCGGCCGGCCCTGGACGATCCGGCAATACGCGGGCTTCTCGACGGCGGAGGAATCGAACGCCTTCTACCGCCGCGCGCTCGCCGCCGGGCAGCAGGGCGTCTCGGTCGCCTTCGACCTCGCCACCCATCGCGGCTACGACAGCGACCACCCGCGCGTGCCGGGCGACGTGGGCAAGGCGGGCGTCGCCATCGACTCGGTCGAGGACATGAAGATCCTCTTCGACGGCATCCCGCTCGATCAGGTCAGCGTGTCGATGACCATGAACGGCGCGGTGATCCCGGTGATGGCGAATTTCATCGTGGCGGGCGAGGAGCAGGGCGTCGAGCGCGCGAAACTCTCGGGGACCATCCAGAACGACATCCTCAAGGAGTTCATGGTCCGCAACACCTACGTCTATCCGCCCGAGCCCTCTATGCGGATCGTGGGCGACATCATCGAGTACACCGCCAACGAGATGCCGCGCTTCAACTCGATCTCGATTTCCGGCTACCACATGCAGGAGGCGGGCGCGAACCTCGTGCAGGAACTCGGCTTCACGCTGGCCGACGGCAAGGAATACGTGAAGGCGGCGATGGCGCGCGGCATGGACATCGACCGCTTCGCGCCGCGGCTCTCGTTCTTCTTCGCCATCGGCACGAACTTCTTCATGGAGGCGGCGAAGCTGCGCGCCGCGCGCCTGCTCTGGCACCGCATCATGGAAGAGCTCGGCGCCAAGGACCCGAAATCCAAGATGCTGCGCACGCACTGCCAGACCTCCGGCGTCAGCCTCGCCGAGCAGGACCCCTACAACAACGTCGTGCGCACGGCCTACGAGGCGCTCTCGGCGGTGCTCGGCGGCACGCAGTCGCTGCACACCAACGCGCTCGACGAGGCGATGGCGCTGCCCTCGGACTTCTCGGCACGCATCGCGCGCAACACGCAGCTCATCCTGCAGGAAGAGACGGGGGTGACCAACGTCGTCGACCCGCTGGCGGGCTCCTACTACGTCGAGAAGCTGACGAGCGACCTGGCCGAGAAAGCCTCTGAGCTCATCGCCGAGATCGACGGCATGGGCGGCATGACCAAGGCCGTCGCCTCCGGCATGCCCAAGCTCCGCATCGAGGAGACGGCGGCGACCCGGCAGGCGATGATCGACCGCGGCGAGGAGGTGATCGTCGGCGTCAACAAGTACCGCCTGCCGCAGGAGGAGGAGCTCGACATCCTCTCGATCGACAACGCCAAGGTCCGCGCGAGCCAGATCGCCCGGCTCGAGGACGTCCGCGCGCACCGCGACCAGGCGGCCTGCGACGCCGCGCTGAGCGAGGTCGAGCGCGTGGCAGGCGAGGGCGGCAACCTGCTCGGCGCGGCGGTCGAGGCCGCGCGGGCGCGCGCCACGGTGGGAGAGATCAGCATGGCGATGGAAAAGGTGTTCGGCCGCCACCGGGCGGAGGTCAAGACGCTCGCCGGCGTCTACGGCAAGGCCTACGAGGGCGACGCGGGCTTCGCCGCGATCCAGACCTCGGTCGAGGCCTTCGCGGAAGAGGAGGGCCGCCGGCCCCGCATGCTCGTCGTCAAGATGGGCCAGGACGGCCACGACCGCGGCGCCAAGGTGATCGCCACCGCCTTCGCCGACATCGGCTTCGACGTGGACGTGGGCCCGCTCTTCCAGACGCCGGAGGAGGCCGCGCAGGACGCGGTGGACAACGACGTGCACGTGGTCGGCATCTCGAGCCAGGCGGCGGGGCACCGCACGCTCGCGCCCCAGCTCGTCGAGGCGCTGCGCGCGAAGGGCGCCGAGGACATCCTCGTGATCTGCGGCGGCGTGATCCCGCAGCAGGACTACGATTTCCTGAAGGAGGCGGGGGTCAAGGCGATCTTCGGCCCGGGCACCAACATCCCGGAGGCGGCGCAGAACATCCTCGACCTGATCCGCAAGGCGCGACCGGGCGCGGCGGCCTGAGACGGCAGAGAGGGGGGCTGTCTGCCCCCCTCGGCGGCTTGCGCCGCCTCACCCCCCGAGGATATTTGACCCAAGAAGAAGGAGCCGGGACGGTGCAGGGCATGGAGATCGACCACCTCGCCGTGGCGGGGGAGACGCTGGAGGCCGCGGCGGCGCATGTCGAGGCGGCGCTCGGCGTGACGCTGGCCGCGGGCGGGCGGCACGCGCGCTTCGGGACCTGGAACCGGCTTCTGGGCCTCGGCGCGGGGGAGTACCTGGAGGCGATCGCGGCGGACCCTTCGGCGCCGGCGCCGGGGCGGGCAAGGTGGTTCGGTCTGGACGGGCTTGCCGGGGCGCCGCGGCTGCAGGCCTGGATCGTCCGGGTGCCGGATCTCGACCGGGCGATCGCCGCGCTGCCGGAGGCGGGGGAGGCCGTGGCGCTGGAGCGCGGTGATCTGCGGTGGCGCATGGCGGTGCCGGAGGCGGGCGCGCTGCCCTGGGACGGCTGTTTCCCGGCGCTCATCGAATGGGAGGGCGCGGCGCACCCCGCGCCGCGGCTGCCCGAGGCGGGCTGCCGGCTCGCCGCGCTCGAGGTCGCGCATCCGGAGGCGGAGCGGCTCGCCGCGCGGCTCACGCCGCATCTGGACGACGCGCGGGTGCGTTTCACGGCGGGCGCGCCGGGGCTCGTGGCCGAGATCGCGACGCCCGGCGGCCTGCGGCGTCTCGCCTGAGGGGGCGCGGGCGCATGGGCAATCCGCGCAGGCGGCGCTAGACTCCGCGCATGTCGATCTGGCGCCGCATCGCCGACGCGGTCTCCGCGCTCCGTCAGGGGGAGAGCCTGAGCACCGTCTTCGACCGGCTGCGTGCACCGCCGGAGCGGACGGTCGCCTTCACCATCGCGGTGATCGCGCTCGGCGCGAAGATGGCCAAGGCCGACGGGCGGGTGACGCGCGACGAGGTCGCTGCCTTCCGGGAGGTCTTTCGCCTCGCGCCGGAAGAGGAGCGCAACGCCGCAAGGGTCTTCGACCTCGCGCGGCAGGACGTGGCGGGCTACGAGGCCTACGCCCGGCGCATCCGCGCGATGTTCGGCGCCGGGAGCCCGACGCTCTGCGACCTGATGGAGGGGCTCTTTCACATCGCGCTCGCCGACGGGGCCTACGACCCGCGGGAGGACGATTTCCTCGCCCGGGTGGCGGAGATCTTCGGGCTGCCGGAACGGGAGTTCCGCGCGCTCCGGGCGCGCTTCGTGCCCGAGGGGCGCGATCCCTACACCGTGCTCGGCGTCACGCCGGAGGCGGATCTGGACGAGATCCGCGCGGCCTGGCGGCGGCAGGTGCGCGAGACCCATCCGGACGTGATGCTCGCCCGCGGCGTGCCGGAGGAGGCGATCCGCCTTGCCGAGCGCCGGATGCAGGACATCAACCGCGCCTGGGAGGAGATCCGCGCGGAGCGCGCGGCCTGAGCGGGCTATGCCGGGGGCGTGACCTGCGTTACGCTTGCCGCCATGACCCGGACCGCCTGCGCCCTGATCCTCGCCCTCGCCGCTGGCCCGCTCGCGGCGCAGGAGGCGGAGACGCCGGACGAGGGCGAGAAGGGCCGACGCCTGATGGAGGAGGGCGCGCGGCTCTTCTTCCGCGGCATCCTGTCGGACCTCGACCCGGCGCTGCGCGAGCTCGAGGGAATGGCGGAAGAACTCGGGCCCGAGGTGCGGGACTTCGCCCGCGAGATGGGGCCGGCGCTCGCCGACCTGATGGAGCGGGTCGAGGACTGGAGCGCCTACCACCCGCCCGAGATGCTGCCCAACGGCGACATCATCCTGCGCCGCAAGGAAGAGCGCGCCCCGCCTGCGGAGGAGGAGGAGGCGCCCTCCGGCCCGGTGGAGCTCTGAGGCTCAGCGCCGGCGGTCGAGCTTCGTGGAGAGATGGACGAGGCTTTCGGAGCCGCGCACGCCGCGGCTCTCGCCGATGCGGTCGAGGGCGGTGTCAAGCGTCTCGGTGTCCGGCGCGGCGAGGGTGGCGATCATGTCCACCCGGCCCGTCGTGGTGTGCACCGTCTCGACCTCCGGCATCGCCCTGAGACGGGCGAGCACCTCCGGCCCGGCGCGCGGTTCCACCGAGATCAGCACCGTCGCGCGCAGTGGGGCCGCGAGCGCCGGGCCGGGGCGCAGCGTGTAGCCCGCGATCGCGCCGGTGCGCTCCAGCCGCTCGATGCGCGCCTGGACGGTCGACCGCGCGAGGCCGAGGCGGCGCGCGAGCGTCGCCGCCGGCTGGCGGGCGTTCTCGGCCAGGAGCGCGAGGAGCGCGGTGTCGGTCTCGTCCATCTGTCGGCTGCTTCCGTCGTTTCGACGAAGATTAGGCCGCTTTCGCCGGAAGTGCCAATGCAAACCGGCGGCATGGCGGGGCATCCTGTGCCGGAGAGGCCGGAGACAGGCCCGAGCAGGGAGACCGCCATGACCCGAATGACCGATATCGCGCCGGATGTCGCGGAGCTTGCGCGCGGCGCGCCCGCGCGCCCGCTGCTGATCTTCGACGCCGAGCGCCTGACGCGGCAGGCGCGGCGGTTCCGGGCGGGCTTTCCGGGCCTTGTGACCTACGCGGTCAAGGCCAATCCGTTGCCGGAGGTGCTGCGCACGCTGGCGCGGGCGGGGATCGGGGCCTTCGACGTGGCCTCGCCCGCGGAGATGGAGGCGGTGCGCGCGGCCGTGCCGGGCGCGGTGCTGCACTACCACAACCCGCTGCGCACCCCGGAGGAGGTGGCCGAGGGCCAGCGTCACGGCGCGGTCTCCTGGTCGGTGGACGATGGCCCGGGGCTCGACCGGCTGGCGCCGCTCGCACGGGGCACGGAGGTCGCGGTGCGGCTGCGCCTTCCGGTGCCGGGCGGCGCCTATGACTTCGGCGAGAAGTTCGGCGCCGATCCGGAGGCGGCGGCGGCGCTTCTCGGGCGGGTGGCGGTGCGGGGCTTCGCGCCCTCGCTCACCTTCCACCCGGGCACGCAGTGCCGCGATGCGGAGGCCTGGGCTGCCTATATCCGCGCCGCGGCCGAGGTTGCGGAGCGGGCCGGCGTCCGGCTCCACCGGCTGAACGTGGGCGGCGGCTTCCCGCATTGCCCGGCCGACGACGGGATGCTGGAGGCGATCTTCCATCGCATCCGGGCCGAGACGCGCGCGGCCTTCGGCGCCGCGCCGCCCGCGCTCGTCTGCGAGCCGGGACGCGCGATGGTCGCGTCGGCCTTCGGCGTGCTCGTCGGCGTCAAGGCGCTGCGCGGCGACGGCGCCCTGGTGCTGACGGATGGCATCTACGGCGCGCTCGCCGAATGGCGCGACGTGCCGCGCGCGCCGGAGGTCACGGTGCTCGACCCCGCAGGGCGGCCGCGCATCGGCGCGGCGCGGGCGCGGGTGGTCTTCGGCCCCACCTGCGACAGCCTCGACCGGCTGCCGGAGCCGCTCGACTTGCCCGGCGACGTGGGCGAGGGCGACACGGTGCTCTTCGCCGGCATGGGCGCCTATTCGACGGCGCTCGCCACGCGGTTCAACGGCTACGGCGATCTTTCCCGCGTGCAGGCGCGCCTCGGGGACTGAGGGCTGGACAGCGCCGCGGCGCGGCGTAGGTTGCAGGCCGAACCACAGCGCGAGGGGAGCCGCGGGATGGAGAAGTTCGGGCGCAGCCAGCCGGTCACGCGGATCGAGGATCGCCGCTTTCTGACGGGGCACGGACGCTACGTGGACGATATCGCGCCGGAGGGCGCGCTGCACGCGGTTGTCGTTCGCTCGCAAGTGGCGCATGCCGATCTCGCCGCGCTCGACGTGGAGGAGGCCCGCGCGGCCGAGGGCGTGGCGCTCGTGCTGACCTGCGCCGACCTGGAGGCCGCGGGGCTGAACGTCGCCATGGGCGCGAGCCGGGTCGAGAACCGCGACGGCACGAAGGCCGCGCGCACCGACCGCCCGCTGCTGGCGCGCGACCGCGTCCGCTTCGTCGGTGAGCCGGTGGCGATGGTCGTGGCCGAGACGTTGCAGCAGGCGCGCGATGCGGCCGAGCTGGTCGTGCCCGACTACGAGGACCGGCCCGTGAAGCTCGACATCGCCCCGGGCGGCGAGACGCTGCACG
>NZ_JAWLFS010000315.1:0-2725 GCF_041685465.1 Rhodosalinus sp.
CGCGGCATGGTCACCGAAAGTCCCGCCACCCGCGCGAGCCGCGCGCCCGCCCGGGCGAGGCTCTCGCCCGTCTGCCCGAGGTAGGGGTTCACCGCCACCGAGGAGGCCAGCGGCCAGACCGGCGGGATCGCCCGGCCCGCGCCGTCGGCGGCGGCGAGCAGGTCGGCCGTGTCGATCGGCCGGGAATTGGTCATGTCCTTCATCGTCTCGCTCCCTGTCGTTGTCTCAGCCGGTCCGCCGCAGTGCCCAGCCGCCGAGGATCCGGTCCATCACCGCGTTGGCGTAAAGCCCGTTGGAGAGGTGCACGCGCAGGCCCGCCGCGGCCGGGTGGTAGGCCCAGAGCGGGAACATCGCCTGCGCCACCGCCACCGCGCCGAAGCTGATGACGGCGAGCACGATGAGCGCCCATTCGAGCGGCCCGGGCGCCGGGGTGGCGGGCAGCGTGCCGGCCATCGCCGCCTCGGCCCCGCGCTGAAGCGCGAAATAGGCGATGGAGGCGGCGACCGACATGAGCGCCGTGCGCTGTGTCAGCACCTTCGGCGCCTGGTCGGCCAGCCCCTGCGCCAGCAGGTAGGCCACGCCGAAGATCAGGATGGCGCCCAGCGCGATGGCCTGCGGCGACTTCGCGTCGAAGCCGAAGCCTGCGCCCACGATGCCGTAGATCGCCAGCGCGGCGACGAAGGCCTTGAGCACCGCGGCACCCGAGGGGATCGCCACCGGACCGGGCCGCCGGATCGCCGCCACGCCCTCCACCGCCTGTCCGGAGGCGAGGAAGGCATGTGCCTTGTAGAGCGAATGCGCCACGATGTGCAGCAGGGCGAGCGGAAAGAGCGCCAGCCCGCACTGCAGGATCATGAAGCCCATCTGCGCCACCGTGGACCAGGCGAGCGAGGTCTTGACCGCCGGTTGCGTCAGCATCACCAGCCCGCCGAAGAGCGCCGTGAAGCCACCGACCATGACCAGCACGGCGAGCACGCCGGGCGCCAGCACCAGCACGTCCGCGAAGCGGATCAGCAGGAAGCCGCCCGCGTTGATGACGCCCGCGTGCAGGAGCGCCGAGACCGGCGTCGGCGTCTCCATCACCTCCGTCAGCCAGCCGTGCGTCGGGAACTGCGCCGACTTCAGGAGCGCGGCGAGCGCGAGGAACCCCGCCGCCCAGAGCGCGGCGTCCGGGGTCACGCCGATGCGCGCGGCGGCGAGGATCTCGCCGATCTGCGGCGTGGCGTAACCCGTGTAGAGCAGGACGGCGGCGGTGATCAGCGCCGCGTCGCCCAGCCGCGCGGTGACGAACTTCTTGCGCGCGGCGCGCCGGGCCGGCACCCGCTCGGGGTAGAAGAGAAGCAGCCGCTCGAGGAAGATCGAGGAGGCGATGAAGGCCACGACGAAAAGCCCGAGGTGACCCGCCTGCACGAAGGTCAGCACCGAGGCGAGCGTCAGCGCCATCCAGCCGGTGAAGGCGCCCTGCCGGTCCTCGCCGTCGAGATAGCTCCGCGTGTAGCGCAGGACGATCCAGCCGACGAAGCTCACCAGCAGCAGCATCACGACGCTCAGCAGGTCGAGGCGGACCATCAGCCCGAAGATCTCGCCGGTGCCGGGGCCGTTCGCGGCCAGTACCGCGCCCGAGGCCAGGGCGACGACCACCGCCGCGAGCGCCGCGCCCTCGGCGATCTGCGGCACCCACTCGGGCCGGCGGCCGGCGTTCAGAAACCCGGCCGCCGCGGCGACGAGCACCGCCGCCGGGGCCAGCAGGGACAGGGTGTAAAGTTCCATCGGCTGCACTCCCTCGCGTTGTCGGACCTTGTCCGACGGTGGGTAATGCGGCGACGCAGAATTGAAAAATTCATTGTATCGCGCGTTTCGTTCGATTTATTGGAACGATCATGGCGCAGCTCAACTACAACCACCTTCGCTATTTCTGGGCCGTGGCGCACGACGGCAATCTCACCCGCGCGGCGGCGCGGCTGAACCTGTCGCAATCGGCGCTCTCGACCCAGATCCGCAAGCTCGAGGATCAGTTGGGCCATCCGCTCTTCGAGCGCCGCGGCCGGCAGCTTCACCTGACCGAGGCCGGGCGCCTCGCGCTCGATCACGCCGACACGATCTTCGCCACGGGGGAGGAGCTTCTCGACACCCTGCGCGCCGAGGGGCGGGCGCGGCGCGCGCTGCGCGTCGGTGCGCTCGCCACGCTCTCGCGCAACTTCACGCTGGCCTTCCTGCGCCCGCTTCTGGGCCGGGCGGACGTGGAGATCGTGCTGCGCTCCGGCGGGCCGGCGGAACTCATGCAGGCGCTGGAGCGGCTGAACCTCGACGTGGTGCTGCTGAACCGCGCGGCGGCCGAGGACGCGGTGACGCCCTTCGTCTCCCACAAGCTCGACGAGCAGGGCGTCAGCCTCGTCGGCACGCCCGCGCGCCTCGGCGGGGGCGGCGCGCTGGCCGATCTGCTCGCCCGTCAGCCGGTGATCCTGCCGACGAGCGACAGCGGCGTGAGGACCGGCTTCGACGCGCTCTGCGACCGCCTCGGCCTGCGCCCGCAGATCGCGGCGGAGGTGGACGACATGGCGATGATGCGGCTCATGGCGCGCGCCGACGCGGGGCTCGCCGTTCTGCCACCCATCGTCGTGACCGACGAGCTCGCGCAGGGGGCGCTGGTCGAAGCGCATCGCCTTCCCGGCATCGTCGAGAGCTTCTACGCCGTGACGCTGGCGCGGCGCTTTCCCAATCCGCT
>NZ_JAWLFS010000085.1:0-11275 GCF_041685465.1 Rhodosalinus sp.
GGTGCCGGCCTTCGGCAATCACGGGCTCTGGGCGGCGCTGCTGATCTCCTTCGTGGCGCGCGGCGTGACGCTCGGCCTGCGCTACCCGGCGCTGGAGCGGGCGGCGGGGTAGGGCGGCGGCGCAGCGTGACCTCGGCGCCGTGCGCCTGCAGGAGCGCGCGCGGCGCGCGATTTGGCGCAGCGCGGCGTGTGCCGGGGCGCGATCATGTCCACGCCTCCCGTCCCGTTCCCACCGCCTCGGCCACGGTCTCGAATCCGTCCCGCGCGAGCAACGCATCGAGGCCCTCCGCGATCCGCGCGCCGAGCGAAAGACCCTGATAGGCGAGCGCGGTGTAGAGCTGCACCGCCGAGGCGCCCGCGCGGATCTTGGCGTAGGCGTCCTCGGCGCTGGCGATCCCGCCGACGCCGATCAGGGCCATCTCGCCCCGCGTGAGCTCTGCGAGCCGGGCGAGCACCCCCGTGGAGCGCTCGAAGAGCGGCCGGCCGGAGAGCCCGCCCGCCTCGGCCGCCCGCGCGGAGCGCAGGCCGTCGCGCGCGAGTGTCGTGTTGGTCGCCACGATGCCCTCGATCCCGGCCTCGCGCGCCACGGCTGCGATATCGGCCAGTTCCGCGTCGGTCAGGTCCGGCGCGATCTTGAGAAAGAGGGGCAGGGGACGCGCGAGCCCGGCCCGCGCCTCCGTGACCCGCGCGAGCAGCGCGGCGAGCGCCTCGGCCCCCTGCAGGTCGCGCAGCCGCTCGGTATTGGGCGAGCTCACGTTGACGGTGGCGAAGTCGAGCCACGGCCCGAGCCGCGCGAGCACCGCGGCGAAGTCGCCGGCGCGGTCGGCGCTGTCCTTGTTGGCGCCGAGGTTCAGCCCGATCACGAGGTCGCGCGGCCGCGTCTCGAGGCGCGCGGCCACCGTCTCCATGCCGTCGTTGTTGAAGCCGAAGCGGTTGATGACGCCCGCGTCCTCCGGCAGCCGGAAAAGCCGCGGGCGCGGGTTGCCGGTCTGCGGGCGGGGCGTCACCGCCCCCGCCTCGACGAAACCGAAGCCCGCGCGCGCCATCGGATGCAGCGCCACCGCGTTCTTGTCGAAGCCCGCGGCGAGGCCGACCGGATTGGGCAGGTGCAGCCCCGCCACCTCCGTGCGCAGGCGCGGGCCGGTGACGAGGCCCGGCAGCGGCGCGACCCCCGCGCGGAGCGCGCCGAGCGCGATGTCGTGCGCCCGTTCCGGATCGAGCCCGCGCAGGAGCGCGAGGCCCGCCCGCTCGGCGAGACTCACGTCATCTCCGGGGGAAAGCGGTGCGTCCCGTCCGCCCCGAGCGGCAGGTCGCGCACCCAGACCACGTCGGAAAGGCGGAGCGGCGCGTAGAGATGCGGGAAGAGCGCCCCGCCGCGCGAGGGGTCCCACTTCAGCGCGGGGCCGAGGGCTTCGGCCTCCACCGCCAGGATCTTCAGCCCGTCGAGGCCCTCGAAGTGCTTCGCGGCGGTGACGGCGGCCTGCTCCGCGGTCGAGAAATGCACGAAGCCGTCGGCGACGTCCACGGGTGCGCCCGCGGTCTCGCCCTCGGCCTCGAGCGCGGTCCATTCATCGGAGCGGAGGATCTTGTAGATGAGCATGTCCTCCCTCTGCCGTGAGGGCCGGCGGCGGTCAAGCGTGCACGGCCCTCAGCCGGAGGCGAGGTCCGGCCAGAGGTCGGGATCGAGCGCCGCGACGAAGGGGGCCAGTACCTCGCGATGTGCGCGCCAGCGCCCGACGGAGCGCCCGTGGACCTGCTCGCGGACCTGGTCGGTGCTCGCCGTGCGGACTGCGCCGCCGGTGCTTTCCGGTGTCGCCATCGCCGGCACCCAGTCCACGCCGGCGTGCACGGCGAGCCTGCGGCTCCAGCCTTCGACGTCGGTCACGAGCGCCTCGTAGGGAACATCGAGAATCCGGCCGGGAAAGAGCGCCGCCCAGCGCTGCATGTAGCGCCGGTAGAGGTTGGCCATCTGCGCGATCGCCGCAAGGTCGGTGGTGAAGGTCAGATCCGCGCTCGGGAAATGCCCTTGCCAGATCGAGAGCGCAACGTCGCGCGGGTCGCGCTGCAGATGCACGAAACATGCCTCTGGCATCGCGGTCGCCAGATAGCCGACCAGCTTGTGGTTCGCGGGCATCTTGTCCACCACGGCCGAGGTGCCCTCGGGCAGGGACGGCAGGTCCGCCCGGTAGTCCCGCGCGACGACGGCGGCCGCCTCGTCCGTCCAGCCGGCGCGCCCCTGCGTCTGCGGCAACAGGAGACGCGGGGCCGTGTTGCGTTCGCCCGCGCCGAAGATGCTCGGATGTGCCGAGAGGATCCGTTCGGTCAGCGTGGTGCCCGACCGCATCATGCCGACCACGAAGACGGGCCTTGGTCCCGCCGTCCGCGTGCATGGGGCGCGCGCGGTCATCCCCTTGGTGAAATGGGTCAGGATCCGCGCACATTCGGCCTCGGCCGCGGCGAAGTCGTGTGGGCGAAGTTGCGCATCCGCGGCGTGCGTTTCGGCGAGGTGGCGCTCGGCCGCTTCGGCGTCGCCCAGCGTCTGCGCGATCCGTGCGCGTGCATACGTCAGCAGAACGCCGTCCGGCGACACGCGCCCGGCGCGTTTGAGCGCGCGCGCGATCCGCGGGCGGAGCCGTGCGCAGCCTTCCGCATCCTCCAGCACCGCGAGCCAGCGCAGCGCGCGGGCGTTGTCCGGCGCAACCTCCAGCAGGCGGTGCCACGCGGCCCGCGAGTCCTCACGCCGGCCCGCTTCATGGAGCTGCAGCGCGTAGTTCTCGAGCGCGTCGGGGTGTGCCGGGGCCTGCGCGAGCGCCCGCTCGAGCGCCGCCAGAGCTTCTTCGCTGCGGCTCTGCATGGCAAGCGCCTCTGCCATGTTCGAAAGCGTTCGCGGATCATCGGGCCGGATCGCCAGACTGGCCTCGTAGTCGGGCATCGCGGCGGCATGATCGCCGCGCTGGGCGCGGGACAACGCGCGCACGGCCAGAGCCTCGGGGTCGCGGGGCGCATGGTCGAGCGCCTGGCCCGCGAAGCGATCGGCCTCGGCCGGCGCGGCCCGCGCGATCGCAGCGGCGGCGCGTATCCGCAGCGCGGCGCTGTCCGCCGGATGCCTCGAGAGATGTTTCGCAAGCAGCCGCTCGGCCTGTTCCGGCGCGCCCTGGGCGACCATCGCCTGCGCAAGGTTGTGCACCGCCTCGGCGAAATCCGGGCGCAGCTTCAGCGCCTTGCGGAAGAAGCCGGCGGCATCCCGCGGTGCGCCGGACTGCGCGCGCGCGATCCCGGCAAGGTTCGCGAAGAACGCCTCGCGCGGCCAGCGTTTCATCGCCACGCGTGCGGCCTTGTGCGCGGCGCTGGTCCGTCCCGTCTCGAGGAGCCGCGCGATCTTTCGCGCCTCGGCCGCCGGATCGCCTGCCATGACCACCCTTTCCCGGATCGCGGCATTGCTAGCGGCCGTCGGCGCGCTGCGCAACTCTGGCGGCCGCGTGTGCCGCAGGCTAGGATCGGGCGCATGTGCGGACGCTTCGCCGTGACCCTGCCGACCGACGCGATGGCGCGCCTCTTCGCGGCCGAGCCGGCGAACGACCTGCCGCGCGTGCCGAATTACAACGTCTGTCCCACGAATCCTGTGCATGCCGTCCGGACGGAGGGCGATGGCCGGCGCCTCGGCGCGATGCGCTGGGGCTTCCTGCCGCACTGGTACGAGACACCGTCCGACGGTCCGCTGCTGATCAACGCGCGGGCCGAGTCGGTGGCCGAGAAGGCGGCCTTCCGGCAGGCGGCCCGCGAGCGGCGCTGCCTGATCCCGGCGCTGGGGTTCTACGAGTGGACGAAGGACGCCGACGGCACCCGCTTTCCGTGGTTCGTGCGCCGCGCGGACGATGCCCCGATGGTTTTCGCCGGCATCTGGCAGGACTGGGCGCGGGGCGAGGAGTCGTACCGGACCTGCGCCATCGTCACCTGCGCGGCGGGGCCGGACGTTGCGGCGATCCATCACCGGATGCCCGTGGTGCTGGCGCCCGAGGACTGGGCGCTGTGGCTGGGCGAGGAGGGGCACGGCGCGGCCCGGCTGATGACCGCGCCGCCCGAAGGCACGCTCGAGGCCTACCGGGTGAGCCGGAGGGTGAACTCGAACCGCGCCGAGGGACCGGAGCTGATCGAGCCTGTCGAGGAGTGACGGCCCACAGGAAAGATCCGCGCGGTGCTGCATGCGCGCCGGTGCGCCGGGAAAAACGCCCCGGCCCCCTGCCGGCCGTGCGCCCGCGCCCGACACGGCCGACCGGGGGCGGATCGCCGCGCCGCCCGGTCGCGCAAGACGGGCCCGGCCCAGTCAGAGCGCGGTCAATCCCGCGGCGGGGTAGCCGTTCAGGACGTCCCAGACCAGATCGCGCATCCAAGCGGACTGCTCGGGCTCCGGCTGTCCGCGCTTGCCGATCCGCGCCGGCAGCTCCCGCGGGTCGCGTCCGTAGATCACGGCGTAATGCGCGAGCGAGATCAGGTAGGCGCCCGCATCGTTGAGATGGATGCGGTCTTTGAAGAGGTCCGCGATATCCGAGAGGCCGGGCGCGACGCCGGCGGCGATGGCGTCATGCGCCGCCGCGATGATCAGCGTGCCCGGGATCACCCGCATCGCGGGCGCCCCGTCCGGGCGGTTCGCGTCGACATGCGCGCGGATCTTTTCCCAGCGCGCCATCTCGAGCGGCAGGCGCTCGCGGAAGGGGATATGGCGCTCGGGGTCCTTGTGGGGGTTGTCCGCCTCCGGCCCGCTGTCGATGTTCACCCAGGTGGCGTAGAGGATCGTCTCGGCGCCGGCACCGCCGGCGCCGTTGTCCCATGCGTGGCGGACCCAGCGCAGCGCCATCTCGTCGGAATCGTGCCAGGGCAGCGTGTTGGAAAGCGGGACCCGCTCGGTCAGGACCAGCACGTCATAGTCGGCGATGTCGGTCCGCGCATCGGGCATGTCGTCGATGCGGTTGTCCCAGCGCCAGTCCATCGGGCTGCCGGGAATGGTGGAGCGCTCGACGCGGTGCACCGCCTGGCGGCCCGCGCCGGCGGCGGCGACGATCGCCTCGAGCATCGGCTCGATGGGGTCGGTGAGGCTGTGCCCCGACATGACGACTCGGAGGTCGAGCGGGCGCGGGACGCTTCTGTCCGTGGCGCGCGCCGCATACGGCAGGAGGACCGGGGCGAGCGCGGCCGCCGCCCCGCCCTGCAGGACGCGGCGTCGGGGGAGCGACGTACCGGCGCGGCGGGCGGCGCGGGGACGTTCGGGATCGTGCATGATGGCCTGACGCCTCCGGCTGTTTCGTCGTTCGCTTTTCGAGTCCGTCGGTCGCTTGTCGTGAGGCGCGGCGGTCCGTCAGCATGTCCCGCCCGGCGTTATGTCCCGCCCGGCGTTCCGCGTTGACGCGCCGCGCGCGACAGTCTAATCCACGGTCGCACGCGGGTATAGCTTAATGGTAAAGCCCCTGCCTTCCAAGCAGGTGATGTCGGTTCGATTCCGTCTACCCGCTCCAGTCCGCCGCATACGGCCGCATCCCGTCACGGGTTGACCCTTGCGCCCGCCGTGGCATTAACGTCGCACGCGGACAGGGAGAGCGCATGGCCGAGGCCCCGCCAGTTCAGGAGAAGGAGCGCGAGAAGTCGCGCCGGGTCGGGGCCCTCGCGGAGCTCTGGCCGTTCATCCGACCGTATCGCGCGCTGCTCGCCGCGGCGCTGGTGATGCTCGTGGCGACGGCGGTCGTCTCGCTCGTCCTGCCGATCGCGGTGCGCCGGGTCGTGGACAACTTCGGCGTCGAGGACGGCGCCATTCTCGACACCTATTTCGCGGCCGCGCTCGGCATCGCGGGGCTCTTCGCGCTGGGCTCGGCGCTGCGCTACGCGCTGGTCACGCGGCTGGGCGAGCGCGTCGTCGCCGACATCCGCAAGGCCATCTTCGACCGGGTCATCGGCATGAGCCCGGCCTTCTACGAGAAGCTGATGACCGGCGAGGTGCTGAGCCGGATCACCACCGACACGACGCTGATCCTCTCGGTGATCGGCTCCTCGGTCTCGATCGCGCTGCGCAATCTCCTGATCTTCTTCGGCGGGCTCGCGCTGATGCTCGCCACCGCGCCGAAACTCACCGGGCTGGTCCTGCTGATCGTGCCGGCGGTGGTCTTTCCGATCCTCGTGCTGGGGCGGCGGCTCAGGAAGCTCTCGCGGGAGAACCAGGACTGGATCGCCGCCTCCTCGGGCAACGCCTCCGAGGCGCTGAGCGCGGTGCAGACGGTGCAGGCCTTCACCCACGAGGCGCTGAGCCGGGGCGAGTTCGGCCGCGTCACCGAGCAGAGCTTCGACGCCGCGCGGCGCCGGGTGAACACGCGCGCGGTGATGACGGCGATCGTGATCTTCCTGGTGTTCACGGGGGTCGTCGGCGTGCTCTGGATCGGCGCGCGCGACGTGCGCGCGGGCGGCATGACGCCGGGGATGCTGGTGCAGTTCGTGATCTACTCGGTCATGGTCGCGGGCTCGGTCGGTGCGCTCTCGGAGATCTGGGGCGAGTTGCAGCGCGCCGCCGGCGCGACGGAGCGGCTGATCGAGCTGCTGCGCGCCACCGACGCGGTGCAGGACCCCGAGACGCCGCACCCGCTGCCCGATCCGGTCGCGGGCGAGCTCGTCTTCGAGGAGGTGCAGTTCGCCTATCCGGCCCGCCCGGGGGTGCCGGCGCTCGACGGGGTGAGCCTGCGTGTGAAACCGGGCGAGACCATCGCGCTCGTCGGGCCCTCCGGCGCGGGCAAGACGACGATCATCCAGCTTCTGCTGCGCTTCTACGACCCGGCCGCGGGGCGCATCCGGCTCGACGGGGTGCCCCTTGACGCGATGCGGCGCGACGCCTTCCGCCGGGCCATCGCGCTCGTCCCGCAGGACCCGGTGATCTTCGCCGCCACCGCGCGCGAGAACATCCGCTTCGGCCGGCCCGAGGCCTCGGACGCCGAGGTGGAGGCCGCCGCGCGCGCCGCCGCGGCGCACGACTTCATCGCGAAGCTGCCCGGCGGCTACGACAGCTACGTCGGCGAGCGGGGCGTGATGCTCTCGGGCGGGCAGAAGCAGCGCATCGCCATCGCGCGCGCCATCCTGCGCGATGCGCCGGTGCTGCTGCTCGACGAGGCGACGAGCGCGCTCGACGCCGAATCCGAGCGCGCGGTGCAGCACGCGGTGGACCGGCTGCGGAGCGGGCGCACGACGATCATCGTGGCCCACCGCCTCGCCACCGTGAAGAAGGCCGACCGGATCGTGGTGATGGACCAGGGCCGCATCGTCGCCGAGGGGCCGCACGACCGCCTCGTCTCGGAGGACGGGCTCTACGCGCGCCTCGCGCGGCTGCAGTTCACCGACGGGATCGCGGCGGAGTAGGGCGGGGCCTGCCCCGCCCCGCCGGCGGCGGGGCGGCCGCGCAGACGCGCCCGGCCACCGCCCCGCGCGCCACATGCGATGTCGCCCGGGTCGGACCCGCCGCGGGAGGGGGGCTGTCTGCCCCCCTCTTGGCCTTCGGCCAATTCACCCCCCGAGAGTATTTCGGCCAAGATGATGGGGCGGCCGGCGATTGCCCGGGCGGGCCGCGTCCGGCGCGCTCGCACGCTTCTGGTGCGGTGGCGCGTCGCCGAGACGCCGCGTGGGGGCCGCGCGTGACGTGGCCCGGGTGCGTGCCACGGCGGCGACATGGCGGCGCATGCGTCGTGGCACTTGCGCGGCGGCGGTTGCGCGCTCATTTTCGGGGTAGAGCCGGGCGCCGCGCCCCGGCATGGGGAGGGAGGAGCGCGCATGGCCTTCAAGTCCGTGGCCGACAAGCACGCCATCGAATCGGAGGCCCCCTGGGAGGCGCGCGATCTGCCGCGCACGATCTGGGGTCTTCTTTCGGAAACGGAACGGAAGGTCTCCGACCGCCCGGCGGTCAGCTTCCAGCTTCTCTCCGGGCCGAAGGACAAGGCCGAGACGCTGAGCTGGGGCGAGCTCAGGACCAGCGTCGCGCGCGCCGCCAACCTGTTTCGCGATCTCGGCGTGGGCGAGGCGGACACCGTCGCCTACGTCCTGCCCATCTGCAACGAGGCGACGGTCTCCTTCCTCGGCGGGATGGTGGCGGGGGTCGTCTGTCCGATCAATCCGCTGCTCGAGCCCGAACAGATCAGCGCCATCCTGCGCGAGACCGGCGCGAAGGTGGTGGTCACGCTGCGCGCCTTCCCCAAGACCGACGTCGCGCAGAAGGTCTGCGAGGCGGTGCGCCACGCGCCGCAGGTGCACACGGTGCTGGAGGTGGACCTCAACCGCTACCTCGCGCCGCCCAGGAGCTGGATCGTGCCGCTGATCCGTCCCAAGGCGCCGCGCGGGCACCACGCGGACGTCAGGAGCTTCGCCGCCGAGATGGCGAAGTATCCCGGCGACCGGCTTCAGTTCGAGGATGCCGCGGGTGACCGGGTGGGGGCCTATTTCCATACCGGCGGCACCACCGGCACGCCCAAGGTCGCGCAGCACCGCTACGCGGGGATGATCTACAACGGCTGGGTGGGGCATCGCCTTCTCTTCACCGAGGAGGACGCGACGATCTGTCCGCTGCCGCTGTTCCACGTCTTCGCCTGCCACGTGATCGTGATGTCGGCGGTGGCCAGCGGGGCGCATGTCGTGTTTCCGACGCCGGCGGGCTACCGGGGCGACGGCGTCTTCGACAACTTCTGGAAACTGGTGGAACGCTGGAAGATCACCTTCGTGATCACCGTGCCCACCGCGGTTTCGGCGCTCATGCAGCGCGAGGTGGATGCCGACATTTCCTCGGTCAAGACGGCGTTCTCGGGCTCGGCGCCGATGCCGCTCGAGCTTTTCAACAGGTTCGAGACGGCCTCCGACGTCACCATCGTCGAGGGGTACGGGCTGACCGAGGCGACCTGCCTCGTCTCCTGCAACCCGCCGGAGGGCACCAAGAAGGTGGGCTCGGTCGGTATTCCCTTCCCGCACACGGACGTGAAGATCGTGCGCGAAAAGGAGGGCGCCCTCGTGGAGTGCGCGACGGACGAGGTGGGCGAGATCTGCGTCTCCAACCCCGGCGTCTACGTGGGGCACACCTACACCGACCCGGAGAAGAACCGCGATCTCTACTACGCGGGGCGCTACCTGCGCACCGGCGACCTCGGCCGGCTGGACGAAGACGGGTACCTCTGGATCACCGGGCGCGCGAAGGATGTCATCATCCGCGGCGGGCACAACATCGACCCCGCCGAGATCGAGGAGGCGCTGCTCGCGCATCACGACGTGGCCTTCGCCGGCGCCATCGGCCAGCCGGACGCCCATGCCGGCGAGCTGCCCTGCGTATACGTCGAACTCGTCGAGGGCGGGGAGGTCACGGCCGACGAGCTGATGGACCACGCCCGTGTGCACATCCACGAGCGCGCGGCCCTTCCCAAGCACGTCGAAGTGCTCGACGAACTGCCCAAGACCGCCGTCGGCAAGATCTTCAAGCCCGACCTGCGCAAGCGCGCCATCGCGCGTGTCTACACCCGGGCGCTGGACGAGGCGGGGCTCGACGCGCAGGTGCAGGAGGTGGTGGACGACCCCAGGCGCGGCCTCGTCGCGCGCGTCTCGGGGACGGCGGACGAGGATGGCATCGCGCGCGCGCTGTCGGCCTACACCCGCCCGTGGGAGATGCAGCCCTGACACCACGGCGACGCCGGTGCGTCGCGCTGCGGTGGGCCGCATCGCGCCCGGTCGATCGGGGCGCGCGGCAGGGCGCCACCGCGCCGGGTGAGCGCGGTCCGGTCCGGCCGCGACGGGCAGGCGTTCAGACCACCTGCGCCCGCAGCCGGTGCAGGTAGTCGGGAAAGTCCCGGTCCGAGACGGCGGCTTCGCGCACGAGCCAGTCGAAGTGCTGCACGAAGGCCTGCACGCGCGCGCTGTCGCGGAAGGCGAGGTAATTGCGCCCGACGTAGAGCACGGCGAGCATCGGGCCGAAGACGGTCACCGGCGCCGAATAGACCCGCCGCGCATCGAAGAGGAAGATCCTGAGCCGCGGGTAGAGCTGCGCGTGCAACTCGAGAAAGCGGTCGATCTGCTCGCGCCGGAGCGCGGCCGGCACCGCCTCGTAATAGCCGGTCGCGGCGCCGAAGCTGTCGATCTCGTAGAGCGGCATCGCCATCTCGTAGTCGGACTGCGCCCCGCGCATCCAGGCGAGGCGGTCCTGCGCCGCGCCGATCGCCTGCGCCGAGGTGCGGCCCAGATGCGGCGCGTATTCCCATTCGAGCATGGCCTGCGTCTTGAGCATGTCCGGAAGCCCCGCGGGCACGTGGCGTACCTTGTAGCCCTGCGCCTCCTTGTGCCAGGCGAAGATCTGCTCGTCGACGAGGGCGCGCGGCGCTTCCGTGAGCGTCATCGAGTTGGCGAGCACCTCCGCCGCGCTCTCCGGCCGGTCGGAGAGCGACAGGAGCCAGTCGGCCGAGACCCGGAGCGCTGCCGCGCAGGCGCCGACGACCTGCGCGTTGGGCAGCCGCGCGCCGCGGTCCGACAGGAGCTGCGAGACGGTGGAACGGTCCACGCCGATCGCGCGCGCGAGTGCGCTCTGGCTCATCCCCGCGCGTTCCATCCCCTGCCGGAGGCGGGCGCGAAACTGTTCCGCTCGCTCACGCTTGTCGATCAAATCTGTCATTTGATGATATATATCACCATTGAGGGCGTTTGTTAATCATATTCCGAATTCCAAACGGATCCCCGTCCGCGTATCCATCCGGGGCACACCAACGAAAAGGAGGATTGCATGGAGACGCGAGCGCGCTCGCTCATCAAAGCCGTCTTGTGGCAGGTTGTCGGTCTCGTGACGATGACGCTCGTCGGCCTCGCGCTCACCGGATCCGCGGCCGTCGGGGGGGCGATCGCCCTGGCCAACTGCGTGGTCGGATTCGTCTGTTATGTGATCTACGAGCGTCTCTGGGTGCATGTCCGCTGGGGACGCCTCCATGGATGACCGGCACGCCCCGGGCGTGGAGTGGCCGACGCTGGGTGTCGCGGTGCTCTCCTACGGGCTCTGGGGGCTCGGCACGACGCTGGCCGCCGCGCTCTGGCTGCCGCTGGGCATCGTGCTGACGGCGCTGGGCGCGGCGCTGCACGCCTCGCTGACGCATGAGGTGGTGCACGGCCACCCCTTCCGCAGCCGCCTCGCCAACGCGGCGCTGGTCTTCCCGGTGCTCGTGCTGGCGGTGCCCTACCTGCGGTTCAAGGACACGCATCTCGCGCACCACCGGGACGCGGTGCTCACGGACCC
>NZ_JAWLFS010000316.1:0-2722 GCF_041685465.1 Rhodosalinus sp.
AGGCTCAGCCCGCGAGCTGCGCCATCACGTCCTCGGGGGCCTCGAAGTTCGTCGTGACGCGCTGCACGTCGTCGTCGTCCTCGAGCGCGTCGATCAGGCGCATGAGTTTCTGCATCCCCTCGAGGTCGAGCTCGGTGGTGTTGAGCGGCTTCCAGACGAGGCGCGTGGTCTCCGACTCGCCGAGCTGCGCCTCGAGCGCCTCGGCCACGTCGTTGAGATCGGTATCGGCGCACCAGACGGTGTGTCCGTCCTCGGAGCTTTCCACATCCTCCGCGCCCGCCTCGATCGCGGCCTCGAGGATCGCCTCGGCGTCGCCGGCGGAGGCCGGATAGACGATCTCGCCCTTGCGCTCGAACATGAAGCCCACCGAGCCCGTCTCGCCGAGGTTGCCGCCGTGCTTGCCGAAGGTCGCCCGCACGTTCGACGCGGTGCGGTTGCGGTTGTCGGTCATCGCCTCGACGATCACCGCCACGCCGTTCGGCCCGTAGCCCTCGTAGCGGATTTCCTCGTAGGCCTCGCCCTCGCCGCCCGCGGCCTTCTTGATGGCGCGCTCGATGTTGTCCTTGGGCATCGAGCTGGCCTTGGCATCCTTGATCGCGAGGCGCAGGCGCGGGTTCTTCTCGGGGTCCGGGTCGCCCATCTTGGCGGCGACGGTGATCTCCTTGGAGAGCTTGGAGAACAGCTTGGACCGCGCGGCGTCCTGACGGCCCTTGCGGTGCTGGATGTTGGCCCATTTGGAATGGCCCGCCATGATGATCTCCGCTCCCTGTGATGCGACCCCGCGCATATAGGCCGGAGCCGGCGGCCGGTTCAATCCCCGCCGACGGCGCTTGCATGCGGGCGCGGGGCGGGTTCTGCTGAGCGCGTGACGCAGGATCAGGCCATTCTCTTCGCGCTTTTCGGCGCGGTCTTCGCGGGGCTGCTCTGGGGGCGCTGGCGCTACGACCTCGTGGCCTTCGCCGCGCTGCTCGCCGGCGTGGTGCTCGGCGTGGTGCCCTCGGACGATGCCTTCTCGGGCTTCGGGCATCCGGCGGTGCTCGTCGTGGCGCTGGTGCTGGTCGTCTCCGGCGGGCTCTCGCGGTCGGGCGTGGTGCATTTCGTCACCCACCGGGTCATGGACAAGCAACGCGGCACGCAGACGCATATCGCGCTCATCGGCGGGCTCGGCGCGGCGCTCTCGGGGTTCATGAACAACGTCGCGGCGCTCGCGCTGCTGATGCCGGTGGATGTCGCCATCGCGCGCAAGGCCCGGCGCGCGGCGGGCGCGACGCTGATGCCGCTCGCCTTCGCCACGATCCTCGGCGGCATGATCACGCTGATCGGCACCCCGCCCAACATCATCATCGCGACGATCCGCGAGGAGGAACTCGGAGCCTCCTTCCGCATGTTCGATTTCGCGCCCGTGGGCCTCGCCGTGGCGGTGGCGGGCATGGCCTTCGTCACGCTCGTGGGCTGGCGGCTGATCCCCGTGCGTGAGGATGGCGGTGCGGGCTCACAGGAATACAAGAGCTACCTCGCCGAACTCACGGTCCCCGACGACAACGACTGCATCGGACGGCGCGTGCGCGACCTCTACGAGGCGGCCGAGGACGCCGATGTCGCGATCATCGGCCTCGTCCGCGAGGGACGCCGCCGCTACGGCACCTCCGCCAACACCGAGATCGAGGCGGGCGACGCGATGGTGATCGAGGCGACGCCCGAGGCGCTGGAGGATTTCCGCACCACCCTCTCGCTCGCCTTCGCCGAGCGCGAGCGCGAGGAGCGGCTCAAGGCCGAGGGCGAGGGGCTGACGCTCGTCGAGGCGGTTGTGCCCGAGGGCGCGCGCGTCGCCGGGCGCAGCGTGCAGGCGGTGGGGCTCTCGTGGCGCCAGCAGACGCTCCTGCTCGGCGTCTCGCGCGAGGGGCGCGCGATCAACAAGAGGATGCGCCAGACCAACCTGCGCCCGGGCGACATCCTGCTTCTGCTCGCCCCGAAGGAACGCGAGACGGACGTGGTGGAGTGGCTCGGCGTGCTGCCGCTCGCCGACCGGGGCGTCACGGTGACCGAAACCTCGAAGACATGGGCCGCGGTCGCGCTTTTCGCCGCGGGCGTCCTCGCGGCGACCCTCGGGCTCGTCGATCTGCCCGTGGCGCTCGGGCTCGTCGCGGTGGCCTATGTGCTCGCCGGCGTGCTGCCGCTCAAGGAGATCTACGATCAGGTCGAATGGCCGGTGATCGTGCTGCTGGGCAGCCTGATCCCGCTGGGCGCGGCGCTCGACGAGGTGGGCGGGACGAAACTGATCGCCTCTGGCCTGCTGTCGCTGGCCGAGAGCTGGCCTGTCTGGGCGGTGCTGGCCGCGCTTCTGCTGGTGACGATGACGCTGTCCTCCGTTCTCAACAACGCCGCCACGGCGGTGGTCGCCGCCCCCGTGGCGATCGACATCGGCGACCGCCTCGGCGCCTCGCCGGACGCCTTCCTGATGGCTGTGGCGGTGGGCGCCTCCTGTGCCTTTCTCACGCCCGTCGGACACCAGAACAACACGCTGATCCTTGGCCCGGGCGGTTATCATTTCGGGGACTACTTGCGGATCGGGCTACCGCTGGCGATCATCGTGACGGTCGTGGCGGTGCCGATGATCTGGCTCGTCTGGGTGTGACCGCGGCGCCCCCGCGCGGGGCGCCGGCGCCGGACATCCGCTGGACACGGCGACCCGCGCGGGGCAGATGGCGCGCATGAACCTCGA
>NZ_JAWLFS010000317.1:0-2719 GCF_041685465.1 Rhodosalinus sp.
GCCGCCAAGTCGAAGGGCATGACCGAGGAGATGCACGCCGAGCTTCTGGCGGTGATCGGCATGGCGATGCAGACCAATGGGCTGGTGGCGGCGCTCGGCGTGGAACCTGACGAGGCGTTCAAAGCATGATGGCAGTTTCTCGGAGGGCAGCGCCCGACCCTGGGTGGGCGCGTCGAAACGCAGGGTCCTCGCGCTTTATGGTCACGTCCACCTCCGACGTGCGATCTTTTCGCAACCGTCGAAAAGCGCCCTCCCGGGGGGAGGGTCGGGCGCTGCCCGGGCTGGCCGCCCGGGCGCAGGACGTTCGTGTTACTTGCCAAAAGATAGGAGTCTTCTGAATGGCGTTGGTTACCGGATTTGAGCCAAAAGAGTTGGCGCATGCGAGCGCACAGAAACCGGTCGAGGCTAGCTACTCGTCAATCGAAATCGACGGAGAACGGTTTTTTCAGATCGACACGTACGGAAGCGCGGAGCGCCAGATGGTTGGAAAACGAAGCCAGTCCATTCGCTTGAATCGGCAAGCTGCCGAGCAGCTGATCAGTCTCCTGAAGCAAGAATTTAATCTTTAACGGAGGTGACTCGCTATGCCCGCACGCATTCCGCGATCCGACTACGCCGCGATGTTCGGCCCCACCACCGGCGACCGCGTGCGCCTTGCCGACACCGAGCTTTTCGTCGAGGTCGAGCGCGACCTGACCACCTACGGCGAGGAGGTGAAGTTCGGCGGCGGCAAGGTGATCCGCGACGGCATGGGCCAGTCCCAGGCCACCCGCGCCGAGGGGGCGGTGGACACCGTCATCACCAACGCGCTGATCGTGGACGCCACCGGCATCTACAAGGCCGACGTCGGCCTGCGCGACGGGCGCATCGCGAAGATCGGCAAGGCCGGCAACCCGGACGTGCAGCCCGGCGTCGACATCGTCGTCGGTCCGGGGACAGAGGCCATCGCGGGCGAGGGCAAGATCCTGACCGCCGGCGGCTTCGACAGCCACATCCACTTCATCTGCCCGCAACAGGTGGAGGACGCGCTGCACTCCGGCATCACCACGATGCTCGGCGGCGGCACCGGCCCGGCCACCGGCACCATGGCGACCACCTGCACGCCGGGGCCGTGGCACATCGGGCGGATGCTGCAGGCCGCCGACGCCTTCCCGATGAACCTCGCCTTCGCGGGCAAGGGCAACGCCTCGCTGCCCGCCGCGCTGGTGGAACAGGTGGAGGCCGGCGCCTCTGCCCTCAAGCTGCACGAGGACTGGGGGACGACGCCCGCGGCGATCGACTGCTGCCTCTCGGTCGCGGACGACCACGACGTTCAGGTGATGATCCACACCGACACGCTGAACGAGAGCGGCTTCGTCGAGAACACCGTCGCGGCGATGAAGGGCCGCACGATCCACGCCTTCCACACGGAAGGAGCAGGCGGCGGGCACGCCCCGGACATCATAAAGATCTGCGGGGAAGAGCACGTCCTGCCCTCGTCCACCAACCCGACGCGGCCCTTCACGGTGAACACCATCGAAGAGCATCTCGACATGCTCATGGTCTGCCACCACCTCGACAAGTCGATCCCCGAGGACGTGGCCTTTGCCGAAAGCCGCATCCGGCGCGAGACCATCGCGGCAGAGGACATCCTGCACGACATGGGCGCCTTCAGCATCATCGCCAGCGACAGCCAGGCGATGGGCCGCGTGGGCGAGGTGATCCTGCGCACGTGGCAGACCGCCGACAAGATGAAGAAGCAGCGCGGGCGCCTGCCGGAAGAGACGGGCGCGAACGACAACTACCGTGTCCGTCGCTACGTCGCGAAATACACCATCAACCCGGCGATCGCGCACGGCATCGCCCACGAGATCGGCTCGATCGAGGAGGGCAAGCGCGCCGATCTGGTGCTATGGTCGCCCGCCTTCTTCGGGGTGAAGCCGGACCTCGTGCTCCTCGGCGGCACCATCGCCTGCGCGCAGATGGGCGACCCCAACGCCTCGATCCCCACGCCGCAGCCGGTCCATACGCGGCCGATGTGGGGCGCCTACGGCCGCTCGGTCGAACGCAGCGCGGTGAGTTTCGTGAGCCAGGCCGCGCAGGCCGCGGGCATCCGCGATGCGCTGGGCCTCGCCAAGGACACGGCGGCGGTGCGCGGCATCCGCGGCGTCACCAAGCGCGACCTGATCCTCAACGACGCGCTTCCCGCGATGGAGGTGCACCCCGAGACCTACGAGGTGCGCGCCGACGGCGAGCTGCTCACCTGCGCGCCGGCCGAGGTGCTGCCGATGGCGCAACGCTATTTCCTGTTCTGAGGCCAAGACATGACCGAGCTTCCCGTCGCGCAGACGCTGCACCGCAAGGGCCACTGGCAGGGCCCCGCCGACTGGGTGCGGCTGGATTACGAGGCGCGCTTCCTGCGCCGCAAGCGGCTGGAGACCGGGGGCGGGATGCCGCTCCTCGTCGATCTGCCGCAGACCACCTCGCTCGAGCACGGCGACGCGCTGGAGCTCCCCGACGGCCGGCTGGTGGAGGTCATCGCCGCGCCCGAGCCGCTGATGGAGCTGCGCGGCGACCTGCCGCGCCTCGCCTGGCACATCGGCAACCGCCACACCCCCTGCCAGATCGAGGAGGGGCGGCTGCTGATCCGTCAGGACCATGTGCTGCGCGAGATGCTGGAACGCCTCGGCGCCGAGATCGCCGAGGTGGAGGCCCCCTTTACCCCCGAGGGCGGCGCCTA
>NZ_JAWLFS010000086.1:0-11256 GCF_041685465.1 Rhodosalinus sp.
TGGCTGCGCGGTCGTGCCCCGGTCGGGGACCGCCTTCCCGGCGCGGGACCCTTTGGAAGGTGGCGCATGCAGACCTTCATCGCCGGGCTGACCTGTGGCGATCTGATCGCCCCGTGGATCACCGAAGGCGCGATGGACGGGCGCGCGCCTTCGACGCTTGTGTCGAGACCCGGCTGGCGCCGGCCCTCGCGCCGAGAACGGGCGTCATTCTCGACAACCTCAGCACCCATCGCAGCCAGCGCGCCGCCTCATGTGCAGGGTCCGGAACCCGGACGGAGGTCAGGTCGCCCGCGCGGTGCAGCTTGGCCAGCATCACCGCGTCGCGGCGGTCTGTCTTCACCCGGTCGCCCGACTTCACAGGGATCAAGGGCGATGCCACCATGATCCAGTCATGCCCCATCTCGACAAGCTGGCGGTGCTGGCCGTAACCGCAGGGCCCCGCTTCATGGCTGAAATGCAGCCGAGCCCCGCTGGCCGGCGGCTTCTCGGCCAGTTTGCGAACGTGATCAGGGCGATGCGGCACCGCCCCGACGTGGCGGATCTCGCCGCCCCGCTCGCCCTGCGCAATCGCGCCCGAAATCGTCGCCTTTTGGATATCCAGCCCGATGAACATGCTATCATGCATCTGGTCTCCACCCAATCTTGAGGGCCGGCGCCAGCCAATCTGCCGTAACCCTCGAACGGAGACTGCCGCGGGAGAGGCCAGCGCCCCAGTCAGCTCACACCGCCATCATGGGATCCAATGCGGCGCACGCCTCGGCGACGCCCTCATTCATGCTCACGCCACACCCGACCGGGCGAGCATGGCATGCAGCAGAACCTCGCAGCCCGCCGCGAGGTCGTCCTTTTCGGCGTATTCCTCCACGTTGTGACTGACGCCGTTCCGGCAGGGTACGAAGATCATCGCCGTTGGTGCGACAGCAGCGATGTTCGAGGCGTCGTGCAGCGCTCCGCTCGGCAGTCGCCTGTGGCGCAGACCGAGCGCGCGGGCCGCCGCCGCGACGGCGTCGACGCAGGAGGGATCGAAGGCGCGCGGCGGGACGGCGAGCCGCTGGGAGACGCGCGCGTCGCACCCGTGGGCCGCGGCGGCGGCGGTGCAGGCGGCCTCGCAGCGCTCGACGAGCCCGGAGAGCGTATCCGCGTCGGGATGGCGGATATCGACGACGAGGTCGACGCAGCCCGCGACGGTGCTGGGCCCATCCGTTCCGGGGCGGAAGCGGCCGACGCTGACACGCGCGTCCGACCCCGCGGCGCGGCCCGCGCGGTTGAGCTCAACCACGATCGCTGCCGCCGCCAGAAGCGCGTCGCGCCGCGCCTCGAGCGGGGTCGTCCCCGCGTGCGCATCGGTGCCCTGCACCCGGACATCCAGCCAGCGCAGGCCCTGCACCGAGGTCACGACGCCGACCTGATCCTCCTCCTTCTCCAGCACAGGCCCCTGCTCGATGTGAAGCTCGAAGAAACTGTCGAGCGCCAGCTCGTCCGGCCGCAGTTCCCCGCGCCAGCCGGTCCGCGCGGCGGCATCGGCGAAGCGCTGCCCGTCGGGCCCTTCGATGGCGTCCAGGTCCGCATCCGCGATCAGCCCCGCGAACCATGCCGATCCCAGAAGGCCCGGCGCGAAGCTCACGCCTTCCTCGTTGGTCCAGTTCACGACGATGAGCGGGGCCTCCGTTTCGACGCCCGCGTCGTTGAGCGTCTCGACCGCCTCGAGCGCCGCCAGAACGCCCGAGATCCCGTCGAACCGCCCGCCATGCGGCTGCGTGTCGAGATGGCTCCCGGCAGCGACAGGTTTGCGCGACGGGTCCCGGCCCGGCCGGATCGCGAACATGTTGCCCGCGCGGTCGGACCGCAGGCTCAACCCGGCGGCGCGGCACCAGGACGCGAAGAGCGCGCGGGCCTCGGCGTCCTCCTCGGACAGCGCGACCCGACAGTTGCCCGTCTCGCCGACCCGGCCGATCCGCGCGAGTTCCATGTGCCGGGCCCAGAGCCGGTCGGCATCGATGCGCACGCGCCCGACTGATCCGTCGCTCATAGCGCGCGCTCCTGACGGCCGGAGACGAGCTGCGACACCATGACGGCGAGCACCAGCGCGCCGCCGTAGAAGAGATCCTGAACGAAGGTGCGAAAGCCCAGAACGGACAGGCCATTGATGCCGGTCACGAGGAAATAGACGGCGATCACGGACCCCCACGGGTTGAAGCGCCCCGGCTTTATGCAGGTCGCCCCGAGAAACGCCGCCGCGAAGGCCGGGAGGAGAAGATAGGTGCCGGAGTTCGGATTGGCGGAGCCTGTCGTGCCCGTGTAGAGGATGCCGGCGAGCGCGCCGAGCACACCCGAGATGACGAAGGCCGTCAGCCGGACGCGGCCGACACCGACGCCGGTGAGACGGCCCACCTCGCGCCCGCGCCCGGTGAACAGCAGCTGCTGGCCGAAGGCGGTGTAGCTCATCATGTACCAGATGACCGCGGCCAGCCCGATGGCATAGTAGAACGCGACCGGGATGCCGAAATAGCGCTGAATGATGACCCATTCCATCAGGATCGGCGAGACGCCGGAGACCGTCTGCGAGTTGCCGATGTAAAGCGTGATTCCGTGCAGGAAGGTGCCGACCCCGAGCGTCACGATCAGCGAGTGCACCCGGAAATAGATGGTGATCGCGCCGTTGACGACCCCGACCAGGGCGCCGATGCCGAGGCCGATGGGCAGCACCAGCCAGAGCGGGACGTCGAGCCGCGCGTCGAGAAGCGCGGTCGCCATCGACACGAGTGTCAGCGTCTGCGCGATGGACAGGTCGAAATCGCCTGCGGTCAGGGGAATGATGATACCCAGCGTGACGATCACCAGCACCGCCTCGGAGCCGAAGATGGTCGAGAAGTTCGACCAGGTGAGAAAGGTATCGGGCCTGAGCACGCCGAAGAGTGCGATGAAGGCCAGCCAGACGACCACGAGGCCGAAACGCTCGAACTGATAGGTGAGGCTACTGTGCCGCATGGGTTTCCACCGCCTTGTAGCAGGCCTCTGCAATTGCCTGTTTCGTCACATCTTTTCCCTTGAGTTCGCCGATGATGCGCCCGCGGTCGAAGATCAGCACGCGGTGCGCGATAAGTTCGAGCTGCTCGAATTCGGAGGTCGCGCAGATCACGGCGCCGCCGTCCGCGCAGACCTCGAGCAGGCGGTCGTAGATCTCCTGCCGCGCGCCCACGTCGATTCCCTGCGTCGGCTCGTCGAGCAGGACGAGCCGCGGGCGCAGCTGGAGCCACTTGCCGAGGACGAGCTTCTGCTGGTTGCCGCCCGAAAGTTCCGAGGCCGCCTGCTCGCTCGAACTTGCCTTGACCGAAAAGCGGCGGATCAGGTCGCCCGTGTCGCGCCGCAGTTTCCGCTGGTTGAGCGCGAGACGGCCGGCGATCAGCGGCAGCGTCGCGTTCTCCGTCAAGCTGAGATCCGGCGCAATGCCGGCCCGCTGCCGGTCCGCCGGAATGAAGACGATGCGAGAAGCGATCGCCACGCTGGGCGTCAGTGTCGCCACGTCCAATCGCTGGCCGCCCAGCGTCAGATGGCCCGCCGTCGCGCGCCGTGCGCCGGACAGCAGCGAGGGCACCTCGTCATAGCCCGACCCGATCAGGCCGGTCAGGCCAAGGATCTCCCCCGGCTGCACCGACAGGGCGATATCCCGGGCGATGTCGCCGCTCAGGTCGCGCACCTGGACGGCCGGGGCCGCGGCGGGCAATGCGGCTACCCGGCGGTCCACGCTGACGGCGCGTCCCACGATCGCCTCGACGAGCGCGGTGCGCTCCGTCGTGGCCGTGTCGAAGGTGTCGATCACCTGCCCGTCGCGCAGGACGGTGCAGCGGTCGGTGACCTCCATCACTTCGTCGATGTCGTGGCTGACGAAGATGATGGCCACGCCGCTCGCGGTCAGGCGGCGCATCATGGCGAACAGGTCGCGCACATCCTCCTGCGGCAGGAAGGGCGTGGGCTCGTCGAGCACCAGAACACCCGGGGCGCCATGCGCGCGGTGCTCGCGCACGCGGTCGGCGGCGCGGACGATGGCGAGCTGCGCCCGCTTCACGGGAGACAGGTCAGCCACGACGTCGCCCGGCGCGAGATCGAGATGGTGCTCTGCAAAGAGCGCGCGTGCCCGTTCCGCCTCGGCCCGCCAGTTGATCCACCATGGCCGCAGACGCTCGTGATCGCCCGCGATGAGGTTTTCCAGCACCGTGGCGTCGTGCAGCAGACCGAGGTTCTGATGCACGAAGGACAACCCGTGCGTCTCGCTCCGGCCGAGCGGGATCGGAAGCGCGACGTCGCGCCCGTCGATCTTCAGCTCGCCCTCGTCGGGCGCGTGAAAGCCGGAGAGCACCTTGATCAGCGTGGACTTGCCCGACCCGTTCGACCCCAGAAGCCCGTGAACCTCGCCGGGCCGGAGGATGAGGTCCGCGCGATTCAGCGCGCGGGCCCCTCCGAACGTCTTGGTCAGTCCCCGGATCTCGAGCCTGGGGACGGAACCCTGCATCACTCGTCCAGCATCCAGAGCGCGCGGTAGCCCGCCACATAGGCGTCGCCGTAGCCCTTGGAGGCTTCGGCCGGATCGCCCACCTCGTCGATGTTCTCGGCCGAGAAGACGCGCAGCGGCACCTTGCTGTCCACGATGGGCTCGAGATCGCACAGCAGTCGCATCTCGGCGTCGAGCATCGCATGCGCGATCCAGTCGAGGTTCTCGCCGATATCCATCTCGACCGTGCCCTCGCGGATCAGGTCGAGCACGAAGGGCGTGCCGTTGAAGGTCGCCACCTTCACGCTGTCGCGCTTGCCCGAGATCGCGATCGCCGGCGTCACGAAGGTCGACATGCTGTCGTAGATCGGGATCACGTAGTTGATGTCGGCGTTGCCCTGCAGCTTGCCCTGCACGGTCGGCTGGATGCGGGTCGCCCAGTCGACGATCGGCACGTTGACGATCTCGTAGGTGCAGTCCGGGCACGCCTCGAAGGCCTCCGTCAGCCCGTCCACGAGGCTGTCGGTCGAAAGCGCCTCTTCCGAGACGATGATGAGCGCGTTGGTCTGCGCCTCGGTCTGCATGATGGTCCAGTCGGCCATCAGCTTGCCGGCCTGCTTGTAGTCGATGGCCGTGTTGGCATCGACACCGGCCGGCGCCGGGATCTCGAGCCCGGTCAGATGCGAGGTGACGACCTTCACCCCCTTGTCCTGCGCGGCTCCCACCTGCGGCTCGAAGAAGCGCGGATCGGCCCCGGCCAGCAGGGACACGAGGTCGAAGCCGTTGTTGCCGGCGTGCTCCATGCCCTGGATCCACTGCGTGGGATTGCCCTGGTTCTCCCATTGCGCATGCTCGAAGCCGAGCCGTTCTGCCAGATCGCCCTTGTGGTCGGCGATCGTCTTGACGAAGGGGATCGCGCTGGAGGCCGGGACGGTCATGATCGACTTGCCCTCCATGCAGGCGCGCGCGTCGAAGGGCTCGCCGGGGGCCGTGAACTCCGGAATGCCGGAATAGGCCTCGATATTGGCGCGCGCCGCCGCGACCGGATCGTCCTGTGCGAGGGCCGGCGCGGCGAGCATCAGCGCCGCGGCCGATACGCGGCCGAGCTGTCCGAGATGGGTCATGGTCTTGTCTCCCGTGTTGTCGCTTTTGTGGTTGTCGTTTTCGTGGTCGTCGTTCGGTCTTTCATGAACGCTGCGCGCGCAGCGCCGCGGTCGCCACGGCGTCGACCGTGCCCCCCTCGGCGATCACCACCCCGTAGGATCGGCAGGCGCTCTCCGCGCTCAGCAGCCCGTCGCGGACATCCTCGAGCACATGCTGCGGGTCGCGCTCGAAGGGGTTTCCGTAGCCGCCGCCGCAGGGGCCGAAAGCGACGATGCGGTCGCCCTTCGCCAGCGGGCGATAGGGGATCTTGGACGGCAAGGCCTCGACGTCGCCGCCCGCGTGAACGAGGTCGACATGCGCGGGCGACCCGTCCGCTCCGCCCAGGAAGCCCCAGGGGTCGAAGCGCTGCCCGTCGCCCTCGACCGACACGGCGCCGTCCTCGAGAAGCTCGAAGGAGCGGATCGAGCCGATACCGCCTCGCCACGTGCCGGGGCCGGCCACGTCCTCGCGCAGCTCGTATTGCAGGACGCGCAGCGGCAGATGGCTCTCGATGTCCTCGACCGGGTTGTTGCGGGTGTTGGCGTAGAGCGTGTCGACCGCGTCCATGCCGTCCTTGCCGTAGCGCCCGCCATAGGCGCCTTCCATGATCTCCATGTGCACCCACGGCCCGGCCGCGGTCTTGCCGGAAAAGGCCATGACCCTCAGGTTGCCGATGCCGGCGCTGACCTGCTGCGGCACGGTCGGCGCAATGGCCTTCATCACGGTGTCGGCGACCGCGTTTCCGGGGCAGAAGCGCGCGATCACGGGGGCCGGGAAGGTCGGGTTGGCCAGGCATCCCTCGGGCGCGTGGATGGTGATGGGGCGCGTCAGTCCGCTGTTCTGCGGGATGTGACCATGGATATCGCTGTCGAGAAGAATCGACCGCAGCGTGAGCCACACGGCGCAGTCGACCGTGCCGACGAGCGGCATGTTGATCGGCTTGTTCGGAATTTGCGGCGCCGTACCCGTCAGATCGACGAGGATGTCGCTGCCGGTGATCCTGAGCGTGACCTCGATGGGCAGCTCCTTCAGCGCGGGGTCGTCGCTGTCGAGATAGCCGTCGATGTAGGTGCGCGCGGTGTAGCTGCCGTCGGGAATGGCCGAGATCGCGTTGCGCATGAGTGTCTCGGAGTGGTCGAGCAGATCCTCGTAGGCGCCCGTCACCGTCTCGAGCCCGTACTGGTCGAGAAGCGCCATGTAGCGGTCCGCCCCGATCCGGGCCGCGGCGACCTGCGCCTCCATGTCGCCGACGACGAGATCCGCGATGCGGATGTTCGAGCGCAGGATCTGCCAGACCGGCTCGACCTTCCGCCCCTCGTCGTAGACGCGCACCGCCTTGAACTGCAGCCCCTCGGCATAGGCGTCGACGGCGTCGACGATCCCGCAGCTGCCCGGCGTCAGCGCCCCGATGTCGAGGTGGTGCGCCGTCGTCACCGAGAAGCCGACCAGCGCGCCGCCGTGGAAGATCGGCACGGCGAAGCCGACGTCGGGGCCATGCGAGCCACCGGCGTAGGGGTCGTTGTGCATGAAGACATCACCGGGGCGGATCGTGTCGCCGCGCCCCTCGAGCTCGCGCAGGATGCCCTCGATATAACCCGGGATCGGGCCGGACTGCAGCGGCGTGGACATCGTGCATTCGCAGAGCTGCCGTCCGGTCGCGTCGGTGAGCGCGGCGCCGAAATCCTCGCTTTCGCGGATGATGCTGGAATAGCTCATCCGCATGAGCTTGTGGCCCATCTCGATGGCGATGTTCTCGAGCGCACCGTGGATCACGGCCGCGAGGAACGGATCGACGCGGGTCTGCATGGGCTCCCCTTTCATTTTTCGTCACGCGACATGATGACATTGCCGAAGCGGTCCACCTCGAAGCGCCAGTCGGGAGGAACGACCGTGGTGCTGTCGGCCTGCAGCAGGATGGCGGGACCGTCGATCGCGCGTCCGGCCGGCAGGGCGGCGCGGTCGTAATAGGGCGTCTCGAAACTCGACAGCCTGTCGTTCACCCGGAACATGCAGCGCCCCTGCCCCACGGGCGCGACGGTGCCGCCCTCGCCGACCTCGGGCGGGGTGCCGAGCTTGTCCACCTCGCCGAGCCCGCGCACCTTGACGGTGACGATCTCGATCGGCGCCGCCGCGAAGGCGTGGCCGTATTCGGCACGGTGCTTGTCGTGGAACTCCTGCCAGACGGCCTCGAGCGCCGTCGCGTCGAGCGCGCCGTCGGGAAAGTCGACCTTCAGCTCGTAGCCCTGCCCGACGTAGCGCAGCTCGCCCTCGCGCAGCATCCTCCGCTTCTCGGGCGCAACGCCGTCCCGATCGAAGATGGCGCAGAGCTCCGCGTCCATGTCCTCGAAGAGCGCGGTCAGCCGTGCATGGTCCACGCTGCCCTTGACCGCGAAGGCCGTGCGCAGGGCGTGATACTCGAGGTCCGCGGTCAGAAGCCCCATGGCCGAGGTGATCCCGGGATGCGGCGGGATCAGCACGCGCCGCACCCCGAGCATCCCGGCGACCTCGGCCGCGTGCAGCGGCCCGGCGCCCCCGAAGCCCGACAGGGTGAAGTCGCGCGGATCGATCCCCTTCTGCACCGTGCGCGAGCGGATCGCGTTCGCCATGTTGGCATTCAGAACCGTGAGCGCGCCCTCTGCCGTCTCTTCCGGTGTCCGGCCGAGACGCGCGGCCAGCGTGCCGATCACACGCTGCGCGGCCTCGAGGTCGAGTTGCATGTCCCCGCCGAGGAAATCCTGCGGCGCGAGCCGCCCGAGCACGAGATTGGCGTCGGTCACGGTCGGCCGGTCGCCGCCCTTGCCGTAGGCGGCAGGACCGGGATCGGCGCCCGCGCTTTCGGGGCCCACGCGGAAGGCGCCGCCGTGATCGAGATAGGCGATGGAGCCGCCCCCCGCCCCGATCGTGTGAATGTCGATCATGGGCAGCATGACCGGGAAGCCGGCGATCGAGGCACTGCGCGCGTCCGCCTCCGTCAGGCGGCCATCCACGACGATGCCGATATCCGCGCTGGTCCCGCCGATGTCGAGCGTGATGAGCCGGTCCGCGCCGGCGTGACGCCCGACCGCCGCCCCGCCGCGCACGCCCGCCACGAGGCCGGAGAGCAGCGTCGAGGCCGGCTTGCGCGCGATCATCTCGGGCGTCGCCACGCCGCCGCTCGAGGTCATGACATGCAACTCGCCGCGCAGTCCGCGATCATGCAGGCCCGTCTGAAGCTCGCTGATGTAGCGGCGCACCTTCGGGCCGATGAAGGCCGACATCGCGGCGGTCGTGAACCGCTCGAACTCGCGGAACTGCGGCGCGACCTCGGATGAGGTGGTCACGAAGGCCTCCGGCATCTCCTCGCTGACGATCTCCGCCGCGCGGCGTTCATGCGCGGGATTGACGTAGGAAAACAGGAAGCCGACGAGCACCGCCTCCACGCCCTGCGCCGACAGCGTGCGCGCCACCTCGCGCACCGCCTCCTCGTCGAGCGGAGTGAGCTCGGCGCCCTGCGCGTCGATCCGGCCGGCCACCGCGTGCCGGTGGCGCCGCCGTATCAATGGCCGGTTCTGCCAGGGCAGATCCTGCATGATCGAGTAATGCTGCGGCCGCTGGTGGCGGCCGATGTGCAGAACGTCGCGAAAGCCCTCGTTGGTCACGAGGCCTGTCACCGCACCGTCATGTTCGAGCATGGCGTTGGTGCCCACGGTCGTGCCGTGGAAGAGCCCGTCGATCTGCGTGATCTCGACCTCCGCCTTCTCGCAGATCGCCTCCAGGCCACGCACCACCGCAATGGCCGGATTGCGCGGCGTCGACGGGGTCTTGTGCGTGGTCAGGCGCTGGCGCTCCAGATCCGCCAGAATCAGATCCGTGAACGTACCGCCGACGTCGACGCCAAGAACTATCATCCACCATCTCCCCGTTGTTCGAATCGATAATTGATCCATCTGGATCTATCTGGCAAGAATTTTCGTGACCGGCTGGACCGGCCCGTGCGCGAAAGGTTAGCAAGCAGGCATGGATACCCGGGACATGCTGGACGGCATCTTTGACACCGAGCTGCGGCACCTGATGCTGATCAGCTATATCGTTCTCGGCAATAACGCGGTGACCAACCGCTTCATCGAGCAGGCCTACGGAATGCCGGTTCACGCGTGGTCGACCCTGTTCGCGGTGTCCATGTTCCCAGGGATCCGGGCGAAGGAGGTCAGGCACCTCTTCCCGCGCCCTCAGAACACGATCAGCCGCGCGGCCGCGCTCCTCGACGCGCGCGGGCTCATCCGCCAGGAAATCTCGCCCACCGACGCACGCGAAAAGTGCCTCTACATCACGGACAAGGGGGCGGAGGTCCTGGCGGAGATCCGCGCCACGTCGCTCCAGCGGCAGGAGGAGTTGTTCGCACCTCTGGACGACGCCGAACGCGAGACGTTCTTCCGGCTGGCCCGCAAGATCGCCGACGGCCCGCAGCTTCTGAAATCCCGCGCGATGGATACGTCCGGCGGGGAAACGCGCGAACGAAGAGATGCAACCGCCTGATCTCGTCGGCGCCGCCTTGCCAGGCTGCGTCCGTAGTGGGTGACGTTTGGTCAAGCCCTCCCTTGTCGCGCGTCGGCGGTGTCATGCTTCCGTCCGTGGTCGGCGCGCGGCCGCCACGTCATGCCATCCAGGTGCCCCCCGAGCGCCTGCCTGAAATGCGTGCTGCACGTCCGAGGGCGTGTCACGAGCAGCCTCTCGGCGTCATCGGCGGTCGCGTCCCGGCGACGGGACCGCGGAGACCCGGCAGCCCCGTGCCGGCTCGACCTTGCGACGATAGGCCGAGGCGGTCCGGACCTCCTCCCAGCCGGTGCGGACTGTCGTGCCGGCGAGCCACAGGCGATGGAGTACGGTGGCCATCCGGCAATCATCCGCGAACGCGACGGGGTCGCGCGCGTGCTCGACCGCCGGCCGCCGGGGCGCTTTCCCTGTGTCGAGGTCGTGTTTGCCGACCAGGGCGACCAGGGGGCGAAAGCCGCCGAGGCCGTCGCGGGCACGGGAAGTTCGCGCCACGAGATCGTGAGCCGTGACCCGGGCACCAGGGGCTTCGCGGTGTTGCCGAAAAGGCGGATCGTCGAGTGCACGCTGTCATGGATCAGGCGCAACCGCCCCCTCGCCCGGGATGTCGAACACCTCGCCAGACCCGCCGAAGCGCTGGTCAGGCTCGCCATGATAAAGATCACGCCAAGTCGCCTGGCACACCGCCACTGGCTTGGTTTTGCGCCGCCACATGGCCGGTTTTTGCTCCGCCGTTGACACGCCAGGATCGGCGACCTCGTGGTGGAACGCGATTTTCTTGGCCAAAGGCTCGGGCCGGTGAGTGTGGCCCGCAGGCGTGAGATGGTCGAGCTGCGGCACGCGGCGTTGTCGATCACTCGGCAATGCGCGCTGAGGCCGAAGCCGCCCGCGGCGATGAACATACCGTCGTGCAGCAGGGCGTCGAGCGCCGCCTCGGCGCTGGCGTAGACTGTCTTCAAGCCATGTGTCCGTCCTTCGGCGCTGCCGGCAGGCGCAGCCCGAGAATCTCGCGCGCTTCGCGCCATGTGGCGACCGGGCGCTCGTGGCGCGCGCAGATCTCCGCGGCGCGCCGCACCAGCGCGGCGTTCGAGGGT